>CAZLZX010000001.1:0-41159 GCA_964564095.1 uncultured Eubacterium sp.
GAATAAAAACTTCTTATCCTTAATCTGCCTGAAGCGCTTACATCGCTATCAGTTTACTTTTATTACAACCTAAGATTAGCAAACTTCCAATTATTTCTCATACAGAAACTATCATATAAAAACTGCTGCATTTTGTTAAAATTTTGATACCTTAACCGAATGGTTTTAGAAAATTTAGAAATTAATTACTGAGCTGTTTCACATCCTCGATGCGACATAGACTTATTAAGATTTTAAATATGTAAGCAATAGTATCACTTTTCATGCAAAAATGCAAGCATTACTTTGCTCTGTTTGTTTTTTGATATTTTATTATAGAAAAAACTCCCCGCCTATAGTATGATTACTAAATAAAGAAATGTACACACACTTTACCATCTATCAAATGAGCCATAAGCTCGTTACGGGAAACATTTATATAGGAAGGAACTTATCATATGTGGATTGCAGATCAATGGAAAGATTATGAAGTCATAGATTGCTCGAAAGGCGAAAAGCTGGAGCGCTGGGGTAACTATACTCTGGTCCGTCCCGACCCCCAGGTCATCTGGGATACCCCCAAAAAAGAAAAAGGCTGGCATCAAAGGAACGCCCACTATCATCGCAGCAAAAAAGGCGGCGGCGAGTGGGAATTTTTTGATCTCCCGGAACAGTGGACGATTCATTACAAAGAACTTACCTTTAACCTAAAACCTTTCAGCTTCAAACATACCGGGCTGTTTCCGGAGCAGGCCGCAAACTGGGACTGGTTTGGGAACAAAATCCGAAATGCCGGCAGACCAGTTAAAGTTTTAAACTTATTTGCCTATACCGGAGGCGCCACTTTAGCTGCCGCAGCAGCAGGCGCTAATGTAACCCATGTAGACGCATCCAAAGGAATGGTACAATGGGCAAAAGAAAATGCCGCATCTTCCGGCTTAAGCGACAAACCGATCCGCTGGCTGGTGGACGACTGTGTAAAATTCGTTGAACGCGAAATACGCCGGGGCAATCACTACGATGCCATTATCATGGATCCGCCGTCCTACGGCAGAGGTCCTAAAGGAGAAATCTGGAAAATCGAAGAAGCGATTCATCCGTTGGTTAAGCTCTGTACGCAGATCTTATCCGACGATCCGCTGTTTTTCCTGATCAATTCCTACACCACAGGACTTCAGCCCGCAGTGTTAGCTTATATGCTTGGTACTGAAATGAAAAAATATAACGGTACGGTAGATGCCCAGGAAATCGGACTTCCGGTAACCTCAAACGGACTGGTGCTTCCATGCGGAGCTTCCGGACGTTGGGAAGCAAAATAGTATCCGATCACTGATAACTATCCGCCGTCACTATATTCTGGTCTGATGACCACTCATTAATATACGTAGTCAAAAAGCTATTCGAAGGATTGATTCCTGTCTCGAATAGCTTTTTTATCTGTCTATAATACTTTACCGTACTGTGCTGCCAGTTCATTCATTCTTTCTTCATCCAGCGTTATCACAAAATGCTCCGTATCATATATTTCACTTGTATCAATATTTGCCATAAAATCGCCAAAGCTTACCGCGCCTTTTCGTTCATCGCCTGCAACCAAAAGAACATTCCAGTCATCCACCTTAAGCTCATGATTCATAAAAACTCCCGGCTCAAATGGAAGGATCGTTGTCACTCCTGCCGACAATACATACATCCCAAACAGGCTTTCATCAAGCCGGCGATAAACACTGGATCTCGCATAGTAAACATCCATTACCTGCATTTCATGCAGCATTCTTCCCAGCTTTTGCGGATCATGCCGAGTAATTGCAAGCTCCCTTTTTCCAATTGCAATCGGATGATATGCACCAAAAAGATACATGGTCCTGTATTCGCCTTTATTGATATTTTCGTCTATTTGTTTCAATGCGTCCTCACTGGCGGAAATATCTCCCGCAATATACGATTCTATCTTATCAAAGGAAGCCATTTCTCCATTTCTCTCAAATGTTTTTGTATTCAGCAGGTTACAAATTTTATTAATATAATCATAGAAAAAGCGAATCTCTGCTTCTCCTGTGGGAAGAGACATCCGCAGCTCCACACTTCCTTTATCCAGAGATACCTCAAAGCCACGACAGATATTCGACTTATGATACACAACCGTACAATTACCCTTTTCTCCTTCACATAAGCGATATGCCTCATCCATTACGCCATAACCCATATTTTCAAAAATAATATCCGACAGCTCCCTCTTTTTCCTGAACAAGCCTTTCTCTTTAATCAATACATCTACCGACATGTTAATCCTCCATTATAAAATCCTAATTGTCTAACGATACGAACCGGCGACATTTTCCACACCTGTAAATTGTCCGTGCTCCCAGATCCTTTTATTCCTACATTTATCATTATAGCTTAAACACTGTTCCCATACAAGAAAATATTTTTTCTCATGTTTTTTCATATTTTATTATATTCCCTCAAATTATTATCACTTTGTTTCATTAATATATGCCGTTTTTTCATAATACAAAAGTTTCTCAAATGTTATAATAAAATATCAATGATATTGGGGGAGAAGGGGGCATTTCAATGCATATCGAAAATCTTAATTTCAGTTTTATTCAAATGTGGTATTTCATTCAAATCGTAGAATTTAAAAGCTATTCTAAAGCAGCCAAAAACCTGAATGTCTCACAATCCACACTCAGCAAAAGCATCCAAACATTAGAGCAAAACCTGAACCTCCAACTTTTTATCCGCAACAAAAAAAATCTCGTTCTAACTGACGCCGGAAGAACCTTACACAAAAGCTGGAAATCTATTTTAAATAATGTGGAAGAATCCCTGGAATTAGCCCGCAATTATGCCGGTGCAAACTATTCTACACTCCGTATTGGCGTATTGGATTCACATCGTTCCGAATCTTATCTTCTGGATTATCTGGCGCGCTTTCACAAACTAATGCCCAGCTGTAACGTCTGCATCGAAAGCGTACCACCGGAAACGCTCCGCAAAAAACTGCAGAATCATGAATTTGACCTGATTTTCACTGTCCGATATGATGTGGAAACAGATGGATGGGACGGATTTCATATTCATATTTTTGAAGAATGTCCGCTGGCGCTGTGCATGCTTCCCAATAATTCATTAGCCGCAAAAAATGCTGTTGAAGTAGAAGATCTAAAAAGCTGTAACCTGATCGTCATTTCTTCTCTTCATGTTCCAAGTTATAATATTATGTTAACAGAATTATGCAGGAAACATGGATTCCGTCCAAACATCGTATATAATACAACAAATGCGAACTCCCAGATTTTTAATCTGCAAAATGTGAATGACGTATTTATTTGTGATCATTTTCACAGAGATTACAACTCCGATAAAATTGTCAGCAAAACAATTCTGGACACCGAAAGCGGCGTAGCCATGGTATGGAATCCCCAAAACAAAAAGAAAGCTTTGCACGCTTTTCTGAGCATGTATAATCTTTCCCCTCATGTAAAATAGTTAATAAAATACATTCTAAATAAACGGAAGAGAAGTGCTTTCCTGAATAATATGAAAACACTTCTCTTCTGCTTTTAATGCCACACAAATCGCTTTATAACCTGCAAATTACATCTTCTCTCTTATTTCCCCATACATTCAACTGCATACTGCTGTATCGCACCTATCACACTGTTTAATCCCTGAAAACGATCCGTACTGATCTGATTTTTAATTGAAGTTTCTTCAATGTATCGCACCTTTGCATCAGCCACATCTTCCACAGTCTGATCCTGGAACATTATAATTGCTACTGCAAACATTCCTTTTACAATCAGCGCTTCGGAGTCTCCCAGAATATGAATCCTCCCATCCTTTTCGGTGCATTTCAACCAGACCTTGGACTGACAGCCACGGATCAGGTGGCTGTCATCCTTGAAGTCATCGGGAAATGGTTCCAGTTCAGCGCCAATACGCAGGAGAAATTCATACTGCATCATCCAGTCATCAATCTCATTGAATGCCGTCATGAAACTATTTTGAATTTCTTCTATCGTCTGCATATCAAATTCCTCAACTCATATTTTAATAAGCGATAACTGGTTCTAATCCCAGCATTTCTGCCAGCATTTCCAGTTCTTCCGTATAATCGCCATATACCAGCGGCAGATGATTTCCGCCATATCTGATATGCTTCTTAAAGAAGTCCTTTTGATCATGTACCGTATAAATGACGCTCAACGAGCAATTTTGCCGATCGTATCCTCCGCCTCCGACAATGGTTCCTTTGCCGATAAACAGTTTCTTACAATCAGGAGAAATTCTTGCCATTGTGATCGTCTGTCCTTTATCCTGCGCAAAATCATATCGCACAGTCCCGCCCCATCCGCTGTAGGCAAAAGGTTGAAGACCATAAGACGCCAACGGAGAATCAAACCCTTTCAATTTGCGGTTTGGCGTAGAATGGAAGGTATAATATAAATTCGGCGTAGTCTTAATATCTTTCAGCATATCTTCTGTGATAACACGTTCTGCAATCGCTTCTCCCTTCTCATCATAAGCAATCGGATTGGAATTTCCCATATATGGCGCAGAGTAGGACAAATTACAGAGAATCATCATCGCAACGACTGCTCCTATATCATATTCACAAGCGGAAGGAATGCCGAGCTCATTGTTCAAAGTATGTGTCAGGCAGGAGGTAAACTGCTCTTCATTCAACCTTCTGCTGGCACATGCATCCGGACAAGGCATACTGAATGCATTACAGTCTAATACATCCATCAACTTCTGAACCGTATAATATAATTTTACGGATTTAATCAATTTATCTTTCGCAATATTACAGTCTTTCGCCCCTGCGATCAGTTCATCCGTAATACGCTCTACCTCCACCATATCTTCATCTGTAAGATTATATAACGCCCGTCCGGGAACCGTGTGATTGGACTCCGGATCTACTACATGAGTCTGATCCATTAATTCATGGAAATTTACTACGCGGAATTTAATGCCAAATTTATCCGTTACCTGATCCAGACTGTTAAAGCTGGACTCAGAAGAATAGGATTTATTAGCATTATAACGCGGCGCCACAAGCACATTCATATTCTTTAATACTTTACGCACTCTCAATGCGCGCATTGTTTTCACACAATCATCCCAGGTAAGGAATCCATATGCTTCCAAACCTCTGGCGATTACGGGCGGTACACAATCTGCAATGCAGCAGCAGTTTCCCGGCATAATAGCAATTGGTTTTTTATAACGCTGTGCAAACTCGGTTGTGATATCAGTACGTCCGATTTCCGTATTAAAAAGATACAAATCTACTGTTTCCATATCCTTTGCCATTTCTTCAAACATGGACTCTTTACTCAGGAAATCCTCATGACGCTCCACATAAACTGGTTCCAAAACATTTATCGCCGGATCATCTAAATATTTTTTCAGATCTTCCTTAAACTTTCCATATAATTCTGCTTCCATCATTTCATCATATTCTCTGGTCAGCTCTTCGCCATGTCCGAAACGGCACGGACCTTCAAATACTGTCATATGTACCAATGCCAGAAAAATGGGTCTTACATTTAATTTAATATCGATCCCTTTTTTTATCATATTGATTTACTCCTTTACTTTTCGATTCTGCATATTTTTTGTTGAAACTATTCTTCTTCCTTTCGATTCTTTCTTCCCATTTTGTCCCAAACGGCACAAAGAATCACAAAAAATACCATTGCTAACACAACGCAAAGCATCCAGATCTGTGTCATCGACATATTACGCTTCCTCCTTATCTACATCAATCAATTCATCGCTATCCCCGAATTTATTTAATTTTCCAATCGCAAAACCTGCTGCCGTAATTGCAAATACGATAATTACCGTATACACAATTGTTGATATAACCATACTCATAACAGTTACCTCCTTGCCGCTTTCTGTTTCTGACTCACAAACAAACCTTTTCTGCCGGGCAATACCGCAGTAAGAATAATGCCAAATACAAGTGAAAAGATCAATGAAATATAATTTACATGGAAGTTAGCCAATCCAAGGGCATCCTGTACGCCAAACGTCGACCAGATACACACAACGATCCATGTAATAATAAATGTAATAATGGTAGCTTTTTCACTTCGTTTCCACCAGATTCCGATAATCGCCATAACAAAAATCGGAATTCCGAAGGAGAAGCACCAGTTTACCATCTGTGTTGGCTGCGGCTGTAAATTACAAATCAAAATAGACACGACACCAACCACAAATATCAGGACACGGGACATTTTGGTCTTTGTCTCTTCGGATGCATCCGGTTTATAAAGCGTATACATATCATGAGAAATGATTGTAGCCGGAGCCAACGCCATAACCGCAAATGAAGAAAGGTCTACGCCCAAAAATCCCATTGCCAGCAAAGCTACCACTGGCTTCGGACACAACTCAATGATCATCATCGGAGACATCATCATTGCACCTGCTTCTCTGTAAGAAATAATCGAAAAAGCAGCAATGCCAATCAGCGCCGGAAGGATACAGAAACATCCATTGATGGTGCCTGCAAACCACAGGGATTTCTTTACATCTTTATTACTTTTGGCTGTTGCCACTGGCTGAAATCCCGCCTGTGAAACGCCGTGGAACAAAGATGCTCCCAACGCAGATGGAATGGCAAATCCGATTATCATAGCTGAATTTCCAAAAATGCTGGTCATCCATGATGTATCCGGATTTGATTCAATTGTACTTTGGACACCATTCCAGCCATCCGGCAAATTCTTACACAAACAGATAAAGACAGCAATCAAAGATACATACATCAGAATCGCATTGATCAGGTTCAGCCATGCGATCTCCTTCATACCTGCCAATACCACATACAACATGGCCAATATACCGCCGATAACTGCACAGACAAAATAATTTAACCCCGTCAGCATAGACAAAGTGATAGCGATCGTCTCAACCTCCAGACAAGTCATTGCAATCATCAGAGCCGCATTGATAGCCGAAACCAAAATCCCGGATTTTTTACCAAAAATATGTCCCAAAAACTCTCCAACTGTTTTTGCCCCTGTCCTTCGGATCCAGGGTCCTGTTACATTTGTAATAACTACCATCATGATCGCACATGCTATGCCAAACCACACTGCAATCACTCCCATATCCGCAACATTTGCACAGGTTCCCCAGTTATGAGCGGAGCCAAGCAGAGTCAGGGCCAGTGTAATTCCTACCAACGATGCCGGGAGTCCGCTTCCGGCAAACGCAAACCCTCCTTCTTCCTGACCGCCTTTTTTCCTATTTCTGCGATTGATAAACATACCAATCCCCAAAATAGAAACAAACTCATAGATCAATACAATAATCAATACAACTATGTTCATTTTCTACCTCTCCTTTATCGAATTTAGTTCTGATAAATCCCCTGTTTATTCAGAATTTCCCATATTACTGCCGCAAGTTCATACGTTGTTTTTATTCCCGCAGTTTTATCCAAAGGGAACTTGAGCTCAAGCTCCCTCTGGATCGCCATCATCAACAGAACCTTTTTATTCATAGCCGACGTAGCGCCCTCACAGGTTCCTTTATTATCAAAAGCAATCGCTCTCTCTTTACTGAGCTTGATTGCCTTTGCCACGCTTTGCTGTGCCAGCTCATCCAAAACGAAAACCCCATCCACATCTCCTGAAAGATTATACTTAAACAGCACATATTCATAGATATGTTCATGAAGTTCTTCCTTTGAAAGTCCCTGATGTTCTTTGATATAGGCAATTTCTTTCTCCGCACGAACCCGGTCACTGAGAAGATCTTTTTTCATACTGGAAAAATCCACGTCAGCCTCCTGTTCAATTTCCCGCTTCTTACAGAAGCATCGGTATCCTTTTTCACTATGCAATAACTGCTTCCAGATCAAGCGCTTCCGCCAGCAGCTTTAATTCCTCCACATAGTCGCCATATGCCAAAACAGTATGGTTGCCAAAATACTGCTGTTTGTGGAAAAAGTCCTTTTGATCCGCCACATTGAAAAATACACCCTGATCACAGTTTTTCATCTCATATCCTGCTCCACCGCAAATCGTACCTTTAGCAATAAACAACTTTGTTGCATCCGGAGAAATGCGGATCATCGTAATAACCTGACCTGCATCTTTTGCAAAATCGTAACGGATTGTTGCACCAAATCCGCTGTATGCAAACGGCGCCAGACGATAGGATTCCTTCGGCTCCTTTAATCCTTTCAGATTACGGTTCGGTGTAGAGTGGAACGTCATGTAAAGCTCTGTCTTATCCTCGATATCTGCAATTGTCTCATCGTTGAATTTGTGAAACGGAACCATCTTGCCGTCTTTATATACAATTGCATTTGTATTGCCCATATAAGGAGCTTTGCCGGACAGGTTTGTCATAATAACTTTTCCCAACACAGAATTAATATCATATTCACATGCAGAAGAAATACCATTTTCATCATTCAACGAATGTGTCATGCACAGAGTAAATTTTTCTTCCGAAAACCTTCTCGTTGAACAGAGATCCGGACATGGAGCAGTAAAAGCATTACAATCATATGCATCCATAATTTTCTGAATTGTATAATATGCCGTAATTGTCTGCTTTACCATTTCCGGCTCCATAATACATGCCTCCGCACCCGCAACCAGCTCATCCGTAATTCTTTCAATCTCTTTCATATCCTCTTCATTAATATTCAAAGCCTCGCGTCCCGGTGTAGACGGATTTGCCATAGGATCTGTCATATGAGTCTGATCCAACATCTCATGTACATTAACATGTCTAAACTGAACTCCCCATTTTCTGGATACTTCGTTCTGATTGATAAAGTTATCATAAGAACTGAACGAACGATTGGAGTCCCATCTTACCGCAAGCAACACTCTCGTATTTGCCAGCGCTTTACGTACACGCAGCGCCTTCATATGGGTCTCAAATTCTTCCCATGTCATATATGCATACGCTTCCAATCCGCGATTCTTCACGGCAGCGGTATTCCCAATGCCATCACAGCAAAGTCCCGGAGCGCTTCCCTGTGGTTTTTTATATCTTTCGGCAAACTCAATATAAATATCGCCGCGGCCAATTCCAAAATGGAATAGATAAAAATCAACATCAGCAATATTTTCCGCCATTTTTTCAAACATCTCTTCTTTACTCTTAAACCAATCATCACGTTCTACGTAAATCGGCTCCATCATATGAATGCCTTCAGGCGAATGCTTTTTCAAATCCTCTTTAAAAGCAGCATACAATTCCTGATTCATGAGAGCATCATATTCCGGCATTAATTCGTCCCCCTCGCCGAAACGGCACGGTCCCTCATAAAAGTATAAATGCTGAAGCCCGATAAAAATTGGTCTTACATTTAATACAGTATCAATTGTTTTTCTGATCATTTTAAAAACCTCCTTTGTTGTTTTATGAGCATATAATACAGACACATTTCAGATAAAAAAAGCGATTTTTATTCATATTTTGTTGAATTTCTTTTATATTATCTGTCTATTTTTGTTATTTTTTTACCAATACACACAATTCCTATATTCATACCATGTTAATGGATACCTTGAAAATTCGGGCATCCAATTTTCTGTTTTTCAAGCGATTCGTCATTTTCCCCATATACTGCAACGCAAAAAAAACAGAACCATATAGGTTCTGTCCTTTCCATTTAACACTCCATATTTGACAAAATGACTTTTCGTAATCTCTATTCCCCATACAGGGTAATAAGTTGTCATTGAAACGCCCACAAATTTTTCATCTGCGGCATAATATCCTCCAGTTTCCAGGACTTATCACTGTTGATCCGGCTATTGGAGTCATTTACTCTAACTGTTCCATCATCATTCACACCTGTCAGCACAATAAAATGTCCGCTTGCAGTAAAGTCTCCCGGTCCCATGATACAGATGATCGGATGCCCGGCATTCAATTCATTACGAATCACAGATGCATCCAGGGATACTTCATGGGAACTCAATCCCAGCATGGAAGCGCCAGTGGTCATCAGATCCCAGCTGGAACCGCTGCCCTCCACATAGAAACCGTTTTCTTCCGCAAATCTCGCCACTTCAAGGGGAGACCATTTCGCATTCTGGGTCAGGCCTGCCAGCACCATTGCCAGGCTGGTGGGACCACAGCCGTCCACCGCCATCATTTCATTTCCATAATATTCATATCCCCATCGCTTGTCCCACTGAATAAACAATGGAATCTCTCCTGCATGAATCTCACTTTCCAGATCAATCTCATGCGTTTTTCCGGATTCCTTATCATAATTCAGCACAAACTCGGCTGTTTCCGGATTACTGTCAAGCAAATCTTCCAGAATCGGTGGATAATCCTCGTTTTTCTGCAGCTGCTGCCTTGCCTTTTGTACAACCATATGATTCCCCGCAGCTCCGTCATCCGCTTTCAGCCCCATTATAAAAACACACGTTAATATAAATACCACGATCAATGCGATAACCCGTCTGCGCGCTCTGCGTCTGTAAACCTGTCGTTCCATAAAATCATTCCCTTTATTTCCCCGCCCAAAACATCATCTCAAATATAAGGGGAAACCATGCCCTTCTGTCTGCATTGGCGGAGATAACTCATTTCTGATATCATGCCACACAAAACCAGCATATATTTTATAGAAAATCTTAATGATTTCTTATTCTACTCCTCCTCTTTATAATGCTTTCTCTTGTAATCCATGGGACTCATCCCGTAAATCTGCTTAAAGGCATCCACGAAACGCCGAACATTGTTGTATCCTACCCGCTCTCCGATCTCATAAGTTTTCAAATCCGTATTCAACAGCAAACGCAGCGCCTCATCCATACGGATACCGGTCAGGTATGCTTTATAATTTTGTCCTGTCTCCTTCTTAAACATGGCGCTGAAATAATTCTGACTGACGCACGCCACATCCGCAAGCTCCTTGACAGACAGATCCTCATTGTAATGATCCAAAATATATTTTTTTACATCTTCAATGACCATAGCATCCTTAGACCGCTCTGTCCGGTAAATCTCCGCAGTCAAAGACTCATAATGCTTCATGATGCAGTCATGCAGCGAACGGAAGGTTGTCTGCGCTTCCACCTGTGCCTGCAAGGCATCCTGCATCACATAAAAATCTCCGGTCAAAAGCTTATAATTATACAGTTTCATTCCCAGATCCCCGGTAAACTGCATAACACGGCTCTTAGCTGCATATTGATTCCCATAATGGATCTGTTCAATCATATGAAGCTGCTTATCAATATTTTTCAAAACAGATCCATCCTTTGCTATGATCGAACGGAATACTTCTTCCATGCCGTTCTGATAGTCCTCAAAAGATATTTTATACTCCTTGTGGATATCTTCAAAGTCAATGACCGGCTTTTCCTCAAAGAAATACAGATCATAGGCAAGCTTTGCCGTTTTATATACATTTTTTAACATTGAGACGTCATCCGTCCGCATACCGATCCCGACACACAGTTCAACATTGTGATCTCTTTCCAGTTCAATTTTTATAAAATGTATGTACCGTTCATAAAAGGTATCTTTATCTTCATTTGCAAAGACGCCGATCACATGGAGACAATTTTCATCCCGCTTAAGCACGAATCCAAGATGCTCATCCCGAACGATATCGCTCATTCTGCTAAAAACGGTAAAACGTGAAAGATTGTACTGAACGTTTGACATTTCCTGAGATATATTGCTTTCCCGAGGAAGAATACCTATACAGATTCCCACAAAGAACTTATCTTCAAAATCAATATTTGCATTAGCAAACATTTCATACAACGTATTCTTATCAAAAGCACGTCCCTCATTAATATCCTGAAACAGCGCTTCAAATTCATTCGTCTTTTCCCTGAAGATCCCTGCCGCAAACCGTTCCTCCAGCAAATCCTGTGTTTTTCGGACCGCCTTCTCCAGATCCCTGCGCGCCACCGGTTTTAACAGATAATCCACTGCGCCTCCCGCCAACGCTTCTCTGGCATACGCAAACTCCTGATATCCGCTGATGAAAATAAACTTTACCGATTCCATTCCATCATCTTTAACCTGATGCATCACTTCCAGCCCCGTCATTTCCGGCATCATAATATCAGAAATGACGATGTCCGGTTTCTTTTCCGTGATCTGCCGGTAAAGCTCCGCTCCATCCGTTGCTTCTCCCGCAAGTTCCAGTTTCAGTTCTTCCCAATGGATCATTTTCTTTAAACCGTTTAAGATAACGATCTCATCATCTGCCATTACTACTTTCCACATTTTCATTCCCCTCCTTCCAGACAGGCAGATGAAAGGTTACGATCGTACCCATACCTTCCACACTATGGATCACATAACCATACTGTTTTCCGCAATTTAACTTAATGCGGTCATAAACATTTTTCATTCCCACACTGAGCCATCCGCTGTTATCTGCTTGTCCCGCTTTTGGATTATCTAAGGCCTCCTGCATCTTCTGAACCCGCTCTTCACTCATGCCGACTCCGTCATCCATAATTGCCACCTGCAGTTCATCGCCCTGACGTTCAACCTGAATGGCCACGGTCCCTTTTCCCTTTTTCTGCCGCAGCCCATGCCGAATCGCATTTTCAATGATAGGCTGAAACAGCATTTTCGGCACCAGCAGCGAGGCGTCTTCATCTGACACGCTGACAATCATTGAAATACGCCCCTGATATCTTGCCTTCATAATGACAAAGTATTCCCGCAGCATCTTAATCTCTTCCCGGATCTGAGCCTTCTCATTTTGTTCGCCCAACACATATCGAAGCTGATATGCCAGGCTCTCCAACAGCTCCGCCGTCTCCTCATCATCATGATCCAGCGCAGTCATTCGGATCACATCCAGGGTATTGTACAGATAATGAGGCTGAATCTGCATCTTAAGCGCATTCAGCTCCGCCTCCTTCTGGCAGATCTGTGCCACATACACCTGATCAATATAAGTCTGCAGATCCTGAACCATCTTGTTAAATCCATCCGTTATATATTCCATTTCATCTTTGGTATCCACTTTGACCTGCACAGACAGGTTCCCGCGCTGTACCTCTTCCATAGCCCGTTTCAATTCCGCCACAGGCTGACTCATTCTCCGGGAAAAAAACATATACAGCCCCATAAGCACAAATGCCACAAAACATAAGATCAAAATTACCATTGTCCGGCTTTGAAACAGCCCTGCCAGCACTTCACTTTCATCCAGAAGCAGGATTGCATAAGCTTCTGTATTTCCGATCTGTTCATAAAAGATCCAATGGCCATTGATCCTGCTGTTTCCCCTCTGTTCTTTCAGCGCCTCGCTGTACTCCGCCAGTGGATCCGCTCCATTTAAATAATCATTCGTATTTTTACTATAGATATAATGGGGATCCTTCTTTCTATAAACGTACAGTTCTCCCTGTTCTATCTGAACCTCTTCTGCCAGACGGTCAAGCTGCTGCACATTGATATCTACAAAAAAGGTTCCCAGGACTTCAGAATTGATCTTTTCCACGCTGCTGACATCCATATAGTTCCGGACCAAAGTAAAAATATAATCATCCGTATTGATACAAAACTGACTCTCCTCCGCAGTTGCCAGTATTTCCAATGCATGTATCTGATCTTCCTCCGGCCTCATCTCCTGCAAATAAGAATTCGTGTTATTTCTCATGGTCTTATTCTGATCATAAAACAGACTATATATATTGCCGTCCCTGTCAACAAAACGTTCCGAAGATATATAATCACTTTTTGACATAAAATTTCTAAGCATCGTAATCATATAGAGATTTTTTTCACTCTCATTCATCTGCTCATCTTTGATGATCTGGTCCAGGCTCCCTTTTTCCGTCTCATAATCATAGAGTTCTCCCATAATCGCATCTACTTCTTCTATCATATCCGTAACATTTCTTGCAAAATAGCCGGTAATCTGCGTATAATTGCTTGACATAACGCCGCTGATCTTATTTGAATAATGCGCAAAGAAAACAATCCCGATAACCATCAGGGGCAGCATGCCAAGCATCACAAATCCCAACGTCAGTTTTCCAAATGTCGTATTCCTTTTCAGTTTCATGATGCGCCTCCGCTCTCCTCATCCATACATTGCTGCCACAAATCCTGGCACATCTGCTGAGCCTGGTCATTTGTCAGATTTCTCTCCAGCATCTGCTGAACAATGTTCAGCATACCTTCTTCAAAGCCCTGAGGTGTTTCAGAATCTCCGACAAATCCGGTTATATGTCTCGTATTGCTCGTATACTTATCCGTGACCTCTTTCTGAATTTCGGTCATATCATATCCCCGGTAATGCTCTACGGCTGAAAAAGCGGTAATACTTTTACGAACATTGGCATAATTCTCTTCCGAATAAAAAAACTTCAAAAATTCCATTGCCGCTTCGTACTTTTTCTCATCGTTCTGGCAGGCAGCCGTTACCGCCAGAAAGGTATCCCGATTCTCTCCCACATAAATATTTCCCTCTTCATCGGGCACATAGAACCAGCCCAGATTCATATCCGGATTCAATTTCTGAATCTCCTCACAGATCCACGGACCGCCGTAAATCATGGCGATCTCTCCCTGGGACATCATATAGGAAAGCTGCCCATCCGAAATGGAAAGCCAATCCTCATCCACATATCCGCTGTCAAACAGCTCCTGTAAATGGGAAAACATCTCTCCAACCTCTTCATCTGTCCAGCTCGTTATCCCGGCGCTGCACTGTTCCTGCCAATCCGGATTCCGGGAAAGGATATCCGTCCGAAAGAAATGATTGACCCAAAATTCCATATGCCACAGATCGTTGCCGCCCACGCCAATGGGCGTGATCCAGCGCCTGGAGAGCTTGCGGCAGCACTCCAGAAACTCCCCATACGTCGTTGGTTCTTCAATATTATAATGTTCAAACATATCTTTATTATAGATAATGCCGCTGGTAGAATTTACCATACCAATACCGTATATTTTTCCATCCTCAACATATACGGATTTGGAGCCAATCTGAGCCGCAACATCTTCCCGGATACTGCCCAATACTCCGCTTGCAGCATAATGCTGCGGTGTTTTTAACTGTACGATATCCCCCAGCTCATCTCTGGCAATCAATTTATTTAAAATTTTTTCATATACCTTGTTTTCATAGTGAATCTGATACTGTATTTCAATATCCGAATGCATTTTTTCAAATTTTTCTACGCTTTTTTCAATTGCACTGTTCCATTGTGCATTCTGATAAGCATACACAAGCTGCAATTCTATGATATCTTCCTCCTGCTGCGCAGCCTTTTTCTCTTCATTCTTCCCCAAGATATTTACCGCCAAAAGCAATATTACCATGCCCAATGCTGCCGCTGCTACAACCAGCAGCCACATAGTTCTATTGTCAATTTTTTTTATCTTCATGTACTCACCTGCCCGATCTCCATGCAGCAGCATCTCCCCGCTGCCACAGCAAAAGCTCCCTGACTTCCTTCCCCTTAACTGCTATGCAAAAAGAGGCCTAACATTTAGAAACATTTTCTATGCCAGACCTCTATTATCATTCCTGCTTATGAAACTGAAAATGCTTCATCATTCATACTGATACTGCATTCCTATTTCTGTATAAACTCAATCAGAACTCCATCCGGATCTCTTACAAACATCACTGCATTGCCTTCCATCGTAACCTCATGAGCAATGTCCACTCCATTTGCAGTAAATCCCTCTTTTAATGATTTCATATCATCTGTTAAAAAAGCCACATGTTTGGTTCCGATTGTCTGCAAATCCGAGTTCGGTGTCTTCCGGTCCTCAGGAATTGCTTTCGGTTCATCATACTGGAAAAGCTCAAGTTCAAAACCGTCTTTTTCCACAAAACAGATTCTTGCTCCAAGGGGTGGAACATAGTCATCCTGTTTTAATTCAAATCCAAGGTTTTTCCTGTACCATTCCAAAGATGCCTCCATATCTTTCACGCTGATTCCAACATGTAAGGGACGCAATACGTTTTCTGTCATAACCTTTACCTCACATTTCTTTTTGTAATCTCGTTGTCTGGCCGGGACAATATGTAACAATCATATAATGCATGCTATCATTACCTGTAAATACTATATCAGTCCCTTGTTTTCTTGTCAAAACAATGCTACACATTTCTGACTTCTATTTTTGTATTCAACAACACCGATACTTCCTTTCGCTTTTTACACCCCGGCAGCACCGGTCTTGCAGAGCCTTTTACTCCGCAGTAACGATAAGCTTTCCGCCGCTTGCCAGAGTGTACTCGCCTGCCTCAGCGCCTGTCGCAGTAATCGTTACGCCTTCCACTGCGTCAATCTGTGCCGGCTCCACATCTGTCACAAAACATACGGTAGAATCTTTTGTTGCCGTCCATTTACTGCCTTTGTCAAAAGATACATTTGCATTCTGAATAGCGCCGGTAATCTGTGTGGAAGAAAGCAGAATCCACATATCGCGCTCCGTGTCTTCATGAATGAAATCTCCTGTCACATCCATATCTGCCATGAGAACATTTACTCCGTAAGGCGCATCGCCGGGATCTGTCTTACATGGATCATCATTTAAAATCGTATGTACGATCACGCCGGATTCGGAAGCAATATCCACATCGCTCATATCCAGGCAAAGATTATGGCTCTTTACCAGAACCGCCTCTTTCTTTGTGCGGATCTTACCACCGTTGATCGTCATATCTGCCACTTCTTCTGCCCAACCATTTACACAGTGCGTCAATACAAAATAGCTTCCGCAGGCTGCATCGCAGTCATTAAATGTCATATCACTGTTTCCTGCCAGAATCGCTGCCATGCGAGCCATATCCAAACGGCAGTCATTGAAATAATCATGACAGCCAGGATCCGCATAAGCGCCATATCCATTCTTGGTACAGATAATGTCACAGTTGTTTGCTTCCAGATATACATATCCTTCGGAGGACTCTGTAGATAAAGCTGCCCATCCGTCACAGATAATAGTAGAATCATAGAAGTAACTGGAAGAGTTGGACATCGTACAGTGGGTACGTGTATTGCCATCGATCTCCAATGGTGGGGGCGGAGTAGACATCAAAGCGCTTGGACGCTCAATATCATCCCCATAAGGAATACCGTGTGCATAAAGGACGGAATCATATACCTTCAGTACAGAGCCTTCCTCTGCTGCTGTGGCATATTTTGTTCTTCCGTTTGTATCAATAATTGCATTTTTGATCGTCAGCTTGCCATTGTATTTTACTGCTGCCGCACTGGCGGGACCGCCGATTCCTGTACCCTCGCCTGCTGTGCTGATTACTGCGCCATCCAGTACCACGTCGGAGCCGGCGCCCTCTACATAAAGACCGCCCTCTGTTCCTTTATAGGCAACGACTTTCAGATCTTTTACTTCACTGTCTGTTACGGTTCCGCCAAATTTCACAGAAGCATTGGAAAGATCTTCGCGATATTTGCCATCTTTAATGTGTACTGCCGCTACCGCATCTTCAGCCGGAGCGAACCAGTTAATGGGCTCTTTACCCGGATTCAGCACTGCATTTACACCCTGGATAATGTCAGCCATTGTCAGCATATTTTTGGATTCCCGGCGGACAGGTTTGTTTTTCTGAACACCTTTGATTTTAGTCAGTTCCATTTTTTTCTTCCTTTCTGCATATATTTATATTTTTTTGATTATTCCCAATATTTCATTTCGGTTTTTCTGCCGTTTCCCCAGGCATATCCCCACAGCTTTAATAACCCAGTATGATCCTAGGATTTGCTGTTTTCTAAAAATGACCTCTGCCTTAGCAGAAGTCATTTTAAGGGTTCCCCGGAACGCCGTTTGGCGCTCCGGCTTTTAAGGGGGGATAATATTTCTATATTTTTATTAATTTTTATCTCCATACATACGGTCTGCTGCGTTTGCATCCGGCATTTTCAGCATTGTGAATGTAGCGATAAGTCCGATTGCAATAATAACGATGAGGATACCATATGCCGTTGTGCCTTTTCCAGCCTCAATCAGAGCTACCATCATCATAGCTGCCACTGCTGACGGGATCAACTGGATAGCCATGATAATACGGTTTGCGGACTGGTACTCTCTACGTCCATATGCGTAAGATGTAATACATGGATGAAGAGTCGGAACACCGCCTGTCATACATGCTACGCCAAATCCCCAAACGAGCATCAGCGGTACGGAACCACCCTGAGGCTGCAGCATCAATGCAAGTACAGGAATCAATTCACAAAGTCCCAATACGATAGAAGCCTTTACGGATCCAAGTTTATCATCAATAAATCCAAATACATAAGACATTGCAATACCAAGCAAAGCGCCGATGCCCAGGTATGTAACAGCTTTTCCGATCCACAGCTCCGGTCCTCCAAGTGAGATATAACGAACTGCCATGGAACCCATACAAGCATTGATAATGAACTGGAATGCACCGTAGGAAATGATAAGCTGCCAAGCTTTTTTCTGTCTTAATACCTGTCCTACTGTCAGCTTGATCTCATCGATCGCTTCAGACTTCGGCGCATGATCCGCACCATCCGGATAAAGACCTGCTTCCTCCGGCGTATCTTTGATACCAACTCCAACGATAACGCAGACAACCACGATCAGAATTGCGATTCCAATATAGAAAGGTCTGTAATCTCCGCCAAATTGACCGCTGATCAGTTTGGACATGCCGTTTGTACCAACCACTGAGAAAATCGGGCTGCCCATTGTAACAATACCCATGACCTGTCCACGGTAACGTATAAACCAGTTTGCAACAAGCATGAAGCCTGCCATCTGAAGGATCATACATCCGCATCTTACGATCAGTAATGAAATGAAGAACAATAGATAGTTACCGGAAGCTGTGCCGCCATTGCAATCCAGACCATTTGCTGCTGCAATACCAAGTGTAGCGATAGCTGTGATGATCATTACAACGATCAACGGTTTCTTTACACCAAATTTGATAAATAAAGTACCATAAACGAATGTTAAAATAATACAGATAACATTACCAACTGTCATCGGCATCTGTGTGGCTTTTGCTGACCAGCCGCCACCCTCTGGGGTAATGAAAGCCTGAATGATATTGATCTGGTCATTCTGAAGTCCTGAATACAGGAACATGAATATAATGCCCAGAATACATAAAAGAATTCCATAACCTAGAAATTTTTTGTTTTTAGCCATTTTCTATCTCCTCCTATTAGCTTAATGTGAACGCCTCGTATCTTTTTTGCGTTCCGTTTTTGGATGGTTACATTATCCCACAAAGCCCCGCTTACCTAAACGCCGTTTTCTGTGAAAAAAGTGACGTTTTCTTAGACATATCCTGATGGCAATGCTATACTTAGGGAAGATTCACCGGATCTTCCCACGCATGCAATGCAACTTAGCGAAGATTCACCGGATCTTCCCACGCATGCAATGCAACTTAGAAAAGATTTACCGGATCTTCCCACGCATGCAATGCAACTAAGGGAAGATTCACACAAACTAACAGGGGTATTGGATATGTATAAGATTTTAATCGTGGAGGACGACCTGACGATTGCCCGCAAAATAGAAGACCACTTAAAGATATGGAATTATGACGTTCATGTTGTGACTGATTTTCAGAATGTACTTTCTGAATTCGCAGCATTTGAACCTCATCTTGTCCTTTTGGATATTGTTTTACCCTTTTACAATGGCTATTACTGGTGCGGCGAGATCCGCAAGCTGTCCAAAGCCCCCATTATCTTCCTGTCCTCAGCTTCCGACAATATGAATATTGTCATGGCAATGAACATGGGCGGCGACGACTTTATTTCCAAGCCCTTTGACCTTGAGGTTCTTACCGCCAAGGTTCAGGCGCTGCTTCGCCGGTCCTATGATTTTGGAAATCAGGTATCTTTTATGGAACACAAAGGGACGATCTTAAACATGAACGATGCCACCTTAACCTATCAGGGACAAAAAATAGACCTAACTAAAAATGACTACCGCATCCTGCAGACGCTAATGGAAAACAAAGGAAAAATCGTCAGCAGAGACACGCTAATGACCAGGCTTTGGGAAACAGACTGCTATGTAGACGAAAACACATTGACAATCAACATATCACGTCTTCGCAAACGGCTGGAAGCAGCCGGTCTGTATGACTTTATTACCACAAAGAAAGGGATGGGATATATCATTGAGTAGATATCAGGAAACAAAACACAGGAAACGGCAGGCAGCCCCCGTATTTTTACACTTTCTTGCAGACCGCAAGCTGGTAATTATTATGTTCCTGGCATTTTGCGGCATCTTCGCATGCGTTTTTCATTTATATGGAGAAAAGACAGAACCTGTTCTTTATGCAGCGCTCTTGTGCCTGATCTTAACGCTGGCAGTTCTGGCTCCGGGCTTTTACCACTACAAAAATAAGCACCATGAGCTGTCAGCTCTCATGGAAAATATTTCTTATATGACAGACAACCTCTCCCCTCCCGATACCTACATCGAATCCGAATATCAGAATCTGATCTCACAGCTCGGAAAAATCAATCATCAAAATCTGGCAGACTATCACAGTCAGCGAACAGAGCTGATCGAATACTATACTACCTGGGTACACCAGATCAAAACTCCTATTGCCGCCATGCGCCTGCTTCTGTCAGAGGATGACACGCCGCAAAACCGGCAGCTTCAATCCGAACTGTTTAAAATTGAACAGTATGTAGAAATGGTTTTATGCTATTTCCGCGTAGACAGCCATTCCTCCGACTTCGTATTGAAGGAGCATTCGTTAGATAATATCATTCGCCAGGCGATCCGAAAGTATGCGTCACAGTTTGTCCAAAAGAAAATCGGTTTATCCTACACTCCAGTAGAGCAAATCGTTCTGACTGACGAAAAATGGCTGCTGTTTGTCATCGAACAGATTTTATCCAATGCAATCAAATATACTGCAAAAGGGCAAATTACGATATCCGCAGATGAGAATCAAATCCTCTGTATAGAAGATACCGGCATCGGTATCGCAGCAGAAGATCTTCCCCGCATTTTTGAAAAAGGCTATACCGGATACAACGGTCATGATGACAAAAAATCTACGGGCATCGGACTATACCTGTGTCAAAAGATTACAAACAAGCTTTCTCATCGTATGTGGGCGGAATCCACCCCGGGGCAGGGCTCCCGCTTCTATATCGATCTGTCCCATCGAGAGTTTTTCATGAAATAGGCTGTCCTTGTTCACGTTTCAGACAAATCTGCTAGGATAGCGCCAACCTTTCAAAAATGAAAGGTTCGATCTTAAAATGTAAGCCAGAGAAATGGAAGCTCCATGCTCTCCTTTGCTATACTTACTCCTAAAAGGAGGTTTACACATATGGCAATCTTAGAAGTAAAAAGCCTGGAAAAAATCTATACCACCCGTTTCGGGGGCAATAAAGTTCAGGCGTTAAGCAATGTAACGTTTTCTGTGAACAAAGGCGAATATATCGCCATCATGGGCGAATCCGGTTCCGGCAAAACAACGCTTTTAAATATTCTGGCGGCTCTGGACCGTCCCACCAGCGGCTCCATTCTCCTGGACGGTAAAAGCCTGACAGATATCCGAGAGAAGGAAATGTCCTCCTTCCGTCGTGATAATCTGGGATTTGTCTTTCAGGACTTTAATCTGTTAGACACGTTCTCTCTGAAAGACAACATCCTGCTGCCTCTGGTTCTGGCAGGAAAGCCGTACCGTGAAATGCAAAACCGTCTTCTGCCCATCGCTGCCAAGCTCGGCATTTCCGATCTGCTTACCAAATATCCCTACGAAGTATCCGGCGGGCAGAAGCAGCGGGCCGCCGTGGCCAGGGCAGTCATTACACAACCGCAGCTCATTCTTGCCGATGAGCCTACCGGCGCACTTGACTCCAAATCTACGGATGAGCTGCTCCGTCTTTTTACGGATATCAACAAAGAGGGGCAGACCATCCTTATGGTAACCCATTCCACCAAAGCGGCGAGCTGCGCCAATCGTGTACTCTTTATTAAGGACGGCGAGATCTTTCATCAGATCTATCGGGGAGACTGCACGAACGAAGAGCTCTATCAGAAGATTTCCGATACGCTGACCATTCTTGCAACAGGTGGTGATCGTCGATGAGAAAAGGATTTTATCAGAAATTTGCTCTGGACAGCATTAAGAAAAATCGACAAATATATCTGCCCTATATGCTTACCTGTGTACTAATGACCACACTGTTTTTTATCATTCAGTCACTGTCACAGAACTCCGGGCTGGATACTATGAGCGGCAGAGACGCTCTGACTTATATGTTCGCCATTGGTTCCCGCATTATGGCGATCTTCTCTATTATTTTTTTATTCTATACGAATAGCTTTTTAATGAAACAGAGAAAGCATGAATTTGGTCTCTACAATGTACTTGGACTGGAAAAACGGCACATTTCCCGTATCGTATTTTTTGAAACCATAATGATCGGCGGCGGCAGCATTATTATCGGTATCCTGGCCGGACTTTTATTTACCAAGCTGGCATTTGCAGGAATCGTCCGGCTCATAAACATGGAAGTTCCTATGGGATTTGAGATCTGCCCGCCGGCTATTTATCAGACGATTCTTTTATTTGTTATCATTCATCTGATATTATTTTTAAACAGCTTCCGGCAAATTCGTTTTTCCAACACGCTGGAACTTCTCTACGGAAGCTCCGTAGGGGAAAAAGAGCCAAAAACCAAATGGCCCCTGGCTGTGATCGGTATCGCAGCTCTGATTCTGGGCTATGGGATCTCCGTAAAGATAACGAATCCGTTAGGCGCATTTGCGCTGTTTTTCCTTGCCGTACTGTTGGTAGTCATCGGAACCTATTTCCTGTTTACTGCGGGAAGCATCGCATGGCTGAAAATGATGAAAAAGCGAAAAAATTACTACTATCAGCCCCGGCACTTTATCAATATTTCCGGCATGCTTTACCGTATGAAACAAAATGCCGCCAGCCTTGCCAGCATCTGCATTCTGTCCACCATGGTCATTGTAACGGTATCAACAACACTGTCACTGTATACAGGCTGCGGGGATATTATCAAACAACGCTATCCCAGGGAAATCAATGTTACCATAAATGCAGAGTCATTCGAAACTGCAAGCGCTGCTTTTTCAAATTTCCCAGCTCTCATGGATCGGATCACTGAGGAACAGGGTATTGCCGTATCCAATGCGGCGCATGTTACCACCTACGGCATCAGCGCCCAGCAAACCGGAAGCTATTTTGAGACAGATGAAAGCAAGGCAGACTCGCTTCGCATCAACGATCTGTGCGCTCTGATATTTCTACCATTGGAGGATTATAACCGTATATCCGGCAGCAGCGAAACCTTATCCGACAATGAAATACTGCTCTGCTGTTCGGAAAAGGAAACCCTAGATACCGACACTCTGCATATAGGCGAGACCGTATTCTCCATCAAGAAAAATATACCGCCTTTATCCGAGTCAAACCAGCAGCTCCTGGCCTCGGCATCGTATAAGACATGGTTTATCGTAGTGAAAGACATGAATGCCCTCTATGACGTCTATCAGAAACAGATCGAACTTTATGCGGACCGGCATCCTACTTTTAAATATTATTACGGAGTCGATGTAGATGAGTCGCAAAGCGCTGCGCTCAAAGATGAGATCAAAGAACGATTTAACCAGGAAATGGCGCAGCTTTCCGGAACAGAAGAAAGCGCAGAATATTTGCAATTATCCACTACGATCCGTTCTAATGAACGGACCGGCTTTACCTCTCTGTATGCCGGATTTTTCTTCGTAGGAATCTTTATGACAGCAATTTTCCTGACAGCTACCATTTTAATCATCTACTATAAGCAGATATCGGAAGGACTGCAGGATGCCAGACGATTTGAGATCATGCAAAAGGTCGGACTTTCCAAGGAGGAAATTAAAAAGAGTATCCACTCCCAGATATTGATGGTCTTTTTCCTGCCTCTTATTACCGCAGGCGTTCACTCAGCATTTGCTTTTCCGATCATATCCAGATTTTTAAAGCTGCTGGCTATGACCAATATCAAGGGATTTGTGATCTGCCTCATAGGAACCTTTATCGTATTTGCCATTGTTTATATTCTGGTCTATTTTCTGACAGCCAGAAGCTACTACAGAATCGTAAGCCAATAGCTATCCTCATTCGGGCAGGATGAAAGATTAGACCATCCTCCTTACATCATTTGTACCAGTTGCGGGATTACACGGCATACAGATCCTCTCACACGACTTGGGATACCCTGTAATACTTCTATGGTTTTTCTGTAGTATTCCGCAATCGATGATTTTTTGTACCTTTATGACGATTATGCATTACTGAATAAATTATTCTGTAAACTGCTGTTTTGTAATAAAATTATAATTTTCTTATAGGGTGTAATTCGGTTAATGAATCAGACTGTGGGGAAAAATGCAGGAAACACAAAATATTGCAGAACATTTCATTAAGGGGGAAACAATATGCCAATTTATCACAAATTTCAAGACATTTTTAATTATCTTCTTGACGCTCCGGACAGAGAAACCGGAGATGAGAAAATCAAGTTTGAGCAAATGATGACTGCCGATTTCATCGGCACCTTAAACCGCATCAGAAATACGGATACCCGTCAGGAAGGCGATGAAATCTTAGCTGCTGCTCTTACCGGCACTCATGAAAGATTTGCGGACGAACTTACCGAAATCAAAAATGCTCCGACACGAGCAGTGGGAAATAGAATCATTGATTCTCTGCTAGTTCTTATGAACGAATATGCAGCTACTCTGGTTGCCATCAAAAATGCTCCAACACGGGCAGATGGCGATGTAATCATCAGAAATTGTCTGGTATAAATTGTTAGAACACCGAAACATCCAGTGATTTTGTAAATACATAATATTGTAACTATCATGTCCCGCTGATTGAATCATTGTCCGTTTGGCGTCTGCAGTTATCCTGCAGACGCCTACATCTTATATTACCGACAAATTTGAAAACACCAGCAATGCAGCTATCCCAATTGCCATAAAAATAAAACAGACTACCAGCGGATCAAACCGCCTGTAAGACTCGGATCCATATTCCATACATATTTATCATATGCTTCCGGAATCTCCGTATAATCAAACTCATGACTGATCAGCGGATTGATATCCAGTTTGCCATATTTGATCAAATTCAGGAACACTTTGATATCTTCATCACTGGTCCAGCAGTCAGAATTCACATAACGATTCAGCTTCTTGCCCATTACCGGCGGCCAGCCTCCCTCGATCAACAAGTCTGCTCTTTTTAATTTATATGGTTTAGAGTTTACATATGTACCGATCAGACTTGCGCCTTTCTGCATAATAGGATCATCGATTGGAGGCATAGCTTCTCCATGAACCTGTGAGATCATAACGACACGGCCTCTCTCAGATACCAGCTCTGCTGCCTGCATCAAAGGTCCTCTTGCACCTGTAGCTTCAAAGATAACAGGAAGTCCGCCGTAACCCAGCTCTTCTACCGCTTTCTCAAGTCCTTCCGGATCATCCTTGGAATTAATTGCAATATCTACACCCATTTTCTTTGCTGCTTCCAGACGTGTATCATCCAGATCTGTTACAATTACAGGAACTGCACCGGCAATTCTTGCACACTGTGCTGTAATCGCTCCTACAAATCCCTGGCCAAGAACTGCACAAGGCTCTCCAAGCTGTAAGTTAGAACGGCGCAGTGCATACATACCGGTATGACCAAGGTTCCAGAAAGCAGCCTGACGCAGATCTACTCCCTCCGGACATAACGTACAGTTTAATTCATCCATGATCAGATACTGCGCATGCTCTCCTGTCGTAACGATGTGATCGCCTACCTTTAAATCCTCTACGCCTTCGCCTACTTCGATTACTTCAGCAACCATGGCATAACCAATATTTGTTGGAAGAGGAACGATAGCTCCGCACATCAAGCCTTTCTCTGTTCCCGGACTCATAGCACTGTATTTTGCTTTTAACAATACCTGTCCTGCACCCGGTGCCGGTAACTCTTTTTCTTTCAATACAACTTTTTCAGGTTCACAAACTGCATAAATTGTTTTCATTCTTTTACCTCCTGTATCTACATGTGAGCCGGCGCGCCAATACCCCTTTTTCCGCCGCTCTCATGCGAATATTTTTTTGCCTGACTCTATTTTTCCACATTCAGGTTTGTAAAACAATGACGTTTTCTTTGAATAAAGTGACGTTTTCTTATAAATAGAAATCCTCCGGTTCTGATTCTCTCAGACCGGAGGACATAACTTACTCCTTATTATCAGGCAATCCGGATTTAAAATCCCAGTGCCTTATCAGCAGCTTTTTTTATTCCTTTACATCATTCGTTTCTTCTTCATAATAATCAGTACCGCTATACATATTACCGCTATAATAACACAAATAATGGCAAAGCCATGAGGGGTACTTGCTAACGGCATCCACTTAGAATCCACATTCATTCCATACACACCGGAAATAACAGTAGGAATAGCCATAACCAATGTAATACAGGTCAGATATTTCATCAAATTATTTAATCGGTTATCAATAACAGAGGACATCAGCTCTCTGGTACCGTTTATAATATCTCGATAGATCGACGTCATCTCGATAGCCTGTTGATTCTCTGTAATGACATCTCCCAAAAGCTCTTTATCCTCCGGGTACTGTTCCAGCCGTTTATAACGGGACAAGCGCTCCAGCACTACGCCGTTCGCCCGCAGAGAAGTGGCAAAGTAAACAAGCGTAGACTCCAATTCATGAAGATTGATCAAATCTTCTTCCTGGGTATTCTCTCCTACTCTTTCCTCTATCTCCGTCCTTTTTTTATCAATAATACGCAGATTTCCCTGATAGAGAACCGCCGTGCGGAACAGGATCTGATATACAAAACGCATCTTCTTCTTTGTGCTGAACTCCCTTACCCTGCGCTGAATAAACTGCTGCAAGATCGGTGTTTCCTCGGTACAGACCGTAATCAGATTCGTCTGTGTCAGGATAATACCAAGCGGGATGGTCGTGTATGTCTTCGTCTCATGACGAATCTCAGTGGTGGGAATATCCACCAGGATCAATGTATATCCGTCCTCCAGATCAATACGGGAGCTTTCTTCCTCATCCAGTGCGGCTCGTACGTCAACCATATCTATATCAAAAGCTTCCGCGACTTCCTGGCTCTCTTCCATCGTCGGGTTAATCATGTTGATCCATGCGCCCTCCTGAAATTCTTCCAGTTCATGAATGACACAGTCATCTGTTCTGTAAATCGCCAACATACAATCCACACCTGCCTCTCCATTGTTCTAAGACGTCCGCAGCCCGGATACCGCCTCAAAACATATTTTTTGAAGTTCTCACTCCGCTCATTATACCAAGGTTTTCGCCTTCCGTAAAGATAAATGTGCGATCTAAAATGGCGTGTCCGCCAGATGTATTCCGGTGGAGCACGCCATTCTTTCTTACTACGATTCATTCATGCTTATTGAACTGCTAATGTTTATTAAGATATACTATTCAGCCCTCGGCCGTTCCTGCTATTTGGAACTTAACTGGGAAAGACGCAGTGTACAGTGATGCTCGATCGGTTTCCACTCCACCTTCTTCGCCAATGCCACAAATGCAATTGGTGCAAAAGTAAACATGAAGATCGGGAACGTAAATACCGATCCGATTTTAAACCATACATTTGCATGGATTCGTTTCCATTCCGTTGCCAATGTATAGCCGCCCAGCAATACCATTGCACCATATGTCTTTAACAGGTTCAGCCCCGCATTGTAAAACACAAAAGATAAATCCTGATCCAAAAGCAAACCTGCAGCAACCAATGCAATATTTACGATTATCGTAAATGCTGTTACAAAAAATGCCGGCCAGATAGACATCGTCATATCAAAACATGCAAACTTTTTCTCTTTAAAAATACCATTCCAGATCTGCCGCCCATATTTCTGGAATACCTGCTGATACCCTTTGACCCAGCGTTCTCTCTGATGCCACGACTGCACAAATTTTTCCGGCTGCTCATCATAGAAGATTGCGGTTCGGCAATAGCCAATCTTCTCTCCATCTAAAATCTGAGAAATCGTAAACTCAATATCCTCGGTCAGCAGGAAATATTTCCATCCGCCCATTTTCTGAAGGATTTCTCTGGAAAAGAAAAATCCCGTACCGGATACCGCACAACTGGTTCCATTTAACATTCTTGCTTTGTTTAACCACTGAGCTTCATGTAAAAACCAAAGGCCATAACCGGAAGTCAGCCAGTTTGTTCCGAAATTTTTTGTATTTCGATAGCTTGTAACGATCCGGTATCCATCACAGAACGTACGGTTCATTTCCTGGATATAGTTTTTCTCAAGTAAGTTGTCAGCGTCAAAAATAAAATAACCATCATATTGTTCCAGACTTCCTTCCTCTTTCATTTGATTCATAAGAAATTCTAAGGCATATCCCTTTCCTACCTGAAGCTTATTAAATCGTTCATATACGACAGCGCCATTTTGTCTGGCTACTTCCGCCGTATCATCATCGCAATTATCAGCTACTATATATGTATCCACAAGTCCTTCCGGATATTCTTGCAGCCGTATACTTTCCAATAATTGCCCAATCACGGCTTCTTCATTTCTGGCCGCCACAAGCACGGCAAATCTGTGCTGTTTTATCTCCGGCGAATGCTTTTTCTCTTTCTTCAAATATAATAAGAAGAAATAATATGCCTGGTAAGCAAAACAAAAAACTAAAATTCCAAGCATGACCCAGTTCGTAACTTTTGTCGCAAATATCATAAAAAAACCTCCCCGCTGTTCCTAAGTGGTAATTTTCTTTTGTTACTACTTAGTATAGCGGGGAGTTATTGTCATTTTTTATTGGATTTCTTAACAATTTATGATTTTACTCTTACGATATCCGAAAATACATTAAGTAATTCTTATTCTCCGTATTTTTCAACACGCTGACGTTTGATCTCTGCGATCTCATCCTGACGCTCCTGCCACAGTCTGTCTGCAGTCGGTTTCCAGTTCTCAGCATATGGAATTGTTTTAGCGATCAGATCATCAACCGGCTCCTCTGCCTGCATATCGGTAGAATGAGCTCCTGATGCCTCAACCATCTTCTTGATCATCTCAGGATTCTCAAGCATTGGACACGGACGAAGCTGATTATCATTAAATGGCATTGTATTATGATACTGCATGAACAATGGCTGCTGTAAACATTCTAACAGAGAATGCTCTTTGATGTTTACATTAGAATAATGAATGAATACGCAAGGCTCTACATCGCCGTTCGGATTAATATGTAAGTAGTTCTTACCACCTGCAATACATCCTCCTACATATTCCGCATCATTCTGGAAGTCCAGAGTAAACAGCTTGATCGGGCAGTTTCTGCTGCGGACAAAGCGAACTCTCTGTACCATGTATTCTCTCTGCTCCGGTGTAAGAAGCAGATCAACAGATGCATCTTTTCCAACTGGCATATAATGGAAGAACCAGGAAAGAATCGCTCCCTTATCTACCAGCATCTGTAAAAATTCATCAGACGTAACAACTTTATAGTTTTTGCTTGTGTAGCAGATGGAAGTACCGAACAGAAGTCCATGCTCTTTCATCAATTCCATAGCATTCATAACCTTCTCAAATACACCCTGGCCACGTCTGTCATCGTTTGTCTCTTCATATCCCTCTACAGAAATAGCGAAAGACAAGTTTCCAAGTCTCTGCACCTCTTTACAGAACGGCTCATCGATCAATGTACCGTTTGTGAAGATATGGAACGCACAGTCATTGTGCTTCTCAGCAAGCATCAGAATATCTTTCTTACGAACCATTGGCTCTCCACCGGTCAGAACGAAGAAATGGATACCCAGTTCTTTTGCTTCTGTGATGATTCTGTCAAGCTCTTCATTGGAAAGCTGAAGCTGATGACCATATTCTGCCGCCCAGCATCCTGTACATTTTAAGTTACATGCACTTGTCGGATCCATCAGGATAACCCATGGTACATTACAGCCATACTTTTCACGGTTTTCTTTTACTTTCTTGAAGCCTGTCAGACCTGCTTCAAATCCCATGTTCAATACATGCTGCTTTACAACATTTGGGTGCAGTCTCTCCAAAGCAGTATAAATCATCTGTGTCCATTTCTGCTCCGGATCTCCGAGAACTTCGTTTGCATTATCCCAGAAATACTGTGGGAAGTTCTTGCCGGCAATCTTCTGAGCAAGGTTCATCAGTTTTACCAGATTCTCTTCACGGTTTTTGTTAATGTACTTGTATACTCCGGTAAAAGCAAGCTCAAATGACTTTCTTGCAGCGGCATGCTTTAAATCCATAGCCATAATTTTCTCTCCTTTATCAACGGTATTGTTTACTATAACTCTAACAGATTTCAGCCCTTACCTCTCCATGCAAGGACCAACTAAACACTTACTTTTTATCATCGTTTCTTATAGTTTGAGTCAAAAATTCAACCCATTCTTCCAAATATTAATATAAAAAAGACCAAAAGGCAAGCAAAATATACTTTTTTAATACAAATTGAACAAATTGTCTATTTGCGCAATATAACATGTTCCATCAGTATAGCAATAATCAGTCCCATGATCAGACCATTGGATACAATATAACGAAGCATCTGCGGCAATGCCAGAAAAGCTCCTGCATCCAAAAACATAATTCCGGCGCCAATCATAAATGAAATACCAATGATAAATCCTTCTCTGTTCGTAAATTCTACTTTTTTAAATTCCTTAATGCCCTGCTCCAACATCAATGCAAACACGATCATCATTGCAGAATATCCTACCGCTGGCGGAATAGCTGCAAAAAAAGTACAGACCGGCGCGATGATACCTAAGTTCATCATAAACACTCCGCCCAGGATAAATGGCGATCTCGCCGCTACCCGTGTCAGCTTCGTGGTACTTGGCGCTGACGCAAAAGGCACAAAACCTGTTACCGGAAAGATACCGCACAGCGCAGCGGTAATTCCAAATAATACGGTACTTCTGCGAATAATTGCCGGTGTATTCGGTCTGTCCAACAGCTCTGACATTCCGTTAATGCTTGTTGCAAAATTAGAAAACAGCACAAATTCCCCAATCAAACAAGTAATGATAACACTCGGATCCACCGTCGGTGTTCCCCAGGCAAAAGGCTGCGGAACCGCCAGCAATCCATTTCCCGAAGAGATAAACTCCGGAGAGATTCCCATTGCGTAGGCAAGTACCCATCCGCACACAACACCGATCAGCGTGGCGATGGACTGAATAAATCCTTTTGTCTTTAAATTAATTACCACAATGACCACAGTGGTAACCAGGAAAGCAAGCAGGAATTTCGGCTGAATTGTGTCATACCCTGATGAAATTCCAGTCGCGCCTTTTATAACGGTCGCGCTCATCTGAAGTACCATTAATATCAAAAAACATCCATTTACAATCGGATTAAAGATCTTTAATATCTTCTCCATGAACCCCGTCAAGCCCACGATAATGACCATGATCCCGGCACAGATCATACCAAGCTCCAGGTCGGTACGAAGCACTGCCAGATCTTTTCCAAAAGAAGTGGCCGCCCCCGCCAGAATGATCAAAAGTCCCATCCACAATCCCGCCGGACCGTCAATAATAGGAAAACGATGCCCGATCAGCGCCTGAAGGATGGAAATACCGCCGCTCAATAAGAAGGTTCTCTGCAGCATCTGTGCAATCTCAGCCTGATCCAATCCCAGATACGCACCGATAATAACCGGCATGATAGCGCTCCCGGCAAGAAAGTATACCAGATACTGGATTCCGTAAATACTGCATTTAGCTGCCGGAACTTTTTCTTCCAGCCCGTACAGCATCCCCTGAGCATCGGGCTGTTTTATGGTTTTTGTCTGGCTCATAACCAATCCTCTTCTTCCTTAATCTAACAGCATATGATAAAAGTCAAAATAATTCGTATTCTGTTCCTTTGTTGCTGCAATTGCAGTTCTTGGATGCTGATTTGTCAGACCTGTCAAAAGATACGGTACATTGTATCCCCATACAGCTCCATCCTCTATTAATTTCAACATATGCTTCTCTATAAATTTAAGTACCGGCGTAATCTCATATTTCTGATTCTTCAAAAATCCAAGCAAGCCTTCCAGAGAACAGTTTCCTGCTCCACGTCCCATACCCATAACGGTTGCATCCAGCATACTTGCTCCAATTGCCAGCGCTTCAATCGTATTGGCAAAGCTGCACTGCTGGTTATTATGTGCATGAATGCCTACCAGTTTTCCCGCCGGTTCCATAACTTTCAAATACATATCTGCAATATTACGCACCTGAATCGGATACAGAGAACCATAGCTGTCTACGACATAAACACCCTTTACCGGAGATTTTGCCAGCATATCCAGTGCGATCTGTATGTCGCTTTCCTGACACTTGGAAATCGCCATAATATTACAGGTGGTTTCATATCCCTTTGCTGCCGCATCTTCGATCATGGCAATGGCCTCCGGCATAGTATTAATATAAGTAGCAATACGTATCAGATCTACCGGGCTGTTTGCTTTATCCTGAATGCTGTTCTTATAATCACAACGTCCTACATCAGCCATGATAGAAATCTTCATATCCGTATCATTGTCGCCCACTACTGCGCGAATATCATCATCATCTGAAAATTTCCATTTGCCGAACTTGTTTACATCAAACTGCTTTTTATCCGCACGATAGCCAAATTCCATGTAATCCACGCCTGCTGCCAGATTCATCTCATACAGATCTTTTACAAAATCATCTGAAAAATAGAAGTCATTGACAAGACCTCCGTCACGAAGGGTAGCATCCAGTACCATTGCGTCCTCCCGCACGGACATCATATTTCCTTTTATTTCCATATCACATTTCTCCTGTTCTTTTGTAATCATACAAAAAATCTCGTATTTTTTATCATATCTTATTTACAGTTAAAAAGCAATCTCATTTTTATTCTCCGGCATTTCCTTTTTAAATTACTGTTTCTTTTTCTTATCCTCTAGTATATACTATATATTATACACGAAATACTTTTATTAGAGAAAAGACAGGCAGGAGGAAAGCAATGAGTAATAAAGAAATAGTTTTACAGTTTTATAAGGAAGTATTTAACGAATGGGATATCACAAATATTGACCGATTTATGAAGGACTCTTATATTCAGCACAATCCAACCTGTGAAAATGGGAAAGACGGTTTTCTGAAATTTGCAGAAAAGTTCCTTGCTATGAAACCACATATGGAAATCATAAAAATCGGCGAGGACGGAGATATGGTATATGTCTTCTTTAAATGCACACTTGCCAACGGCATAATAAACAAAGTATGCGATATATACCGGCTGGAAGACGGAATGCTGGCGGAACATTGGGACATTGTAAATCATGATGTAGGAAATGTAGAATCCGTAAACGGAAACGATATTTTCTAATCATATACCTCGAGTAAACCTTTGAACCGATAAGCAGGATACCCTCAGGATATTCCGCTTATCGGTTCATATTATCTGTTCATCTGCCACTGACTGCTTTGCCGCTGCTGTGCCAGCATCTTTGCATACAAACTGTTTTTCCCTTTCAGTTCTTCTGGTTTTCCCTGCTCTGCTACCACGCCATCCTTTAAAAGTACCAATTTATCAGCGCCTTCAACGGTACGCATTCGATGTGCTATGATCAGCACAGTCTTATTTTTTACCAGCCGGGAAATTGCTTCCTGTATATGTGTCTCATTTTCCGCATCCAGAGATGCCGTAGCTTCGTCAAGGAGAATGATCGGAGCATCTTTTAAAAGAGCCCGGGCAATGGAAATCCGCTGTCTCTCGCCGCCGGAAAGGGTCGAACCATTTTCTCCGATCATCGTGTAATATCCATTCGGCAATTTCTCCACAAATTCATCACACTGCGCCTCTTTTGCAGCCCAGAGAACCGCCTCATCACTGGCGCCCTTGCGCCCGATCCTGATATTTTCCATCACGGTATTATTAAATAAAGTCACATCCTGAAATACGATAGAATAAGCAGATAACATCTTTTCAGGATCCATGGTCTTTACATCTGTACCGCCGACAGTAATCCTTCCCTTTTGAACATCCCAGAAACGGGCTGCCAGCTTCGCCGCTGTAGATTTCCCGCCGCCGGAAGGTCCGATCAACGCTGTGACCTCTCCCTGCTTTGCGGTAAAGGAAACGTCTTTCAGTACGGTTTCGCCGCTGTTATATGCAAATCCCACATGATCAAAGGTAATATCGTATCCATTGGAATGAAAGTCCGCCTCCCCCGGTTGGATCGGATACTGATCGATCTCATTCATTCTGTCTATATTGATCTGTGTAGAGATCATTGCCGCAAGATTCTGGAGGCTTCCCGCCATTGGCTCATATACTCTCGAAGCCACCAGAAGGAAAGCAAAAAACGTAAGCACAGAGACACTATGGTTGAGCAAAAGTACACTGCCCGCCAAAGCAACCGTGGCGATTCCAAATTTCAGCAGCATCTGCGCTGTTACTACAAACATGGCAACTCCCAGTTCAGATTGGATCGCCCTTTTTTCTATGGCATCTATCTTACAGTCCAACCCTTCCAGATATTTTTCTTCGGCATTATTCGCCTTCAGATCCCGCACGGTCTCAGTGCATTCCTGTATCCCATCCGCACACGCCAGAACCGCATCGACTTTCTTTTTGCTGAAATAATTCTGTATCCGTTTGGAAAATCCGACAATGATAAGCGCCACCGGCAATACCCAAAGCGCCGCCAATGCCAGCCTCCACTCAAAGAAAAGCAAGCCAATCGCAATCAGGCAAGTGGAAATGATTGCCCCAAAAAACTGCGGAATCCAATGGGAAAACGCCGTTTCCAAGGTGGCACAATCTGACATCATCGTACTGGTCAGATCGGACAGATCTTTTTTCCCGAAAAACGCCAACGGCAATTGACGGATCTTTTCTGCCAGATGGATCCTTCTGGTTCCGCTCTCTTTATAAGTCGTAAAGAAGGTAGCATTATACTGGATTCTCGTAGTTGCATATATAATTACCAATATTACTGCAATCCCGATTCCAAAGATAACATAATGAGCTTGCGGAACACTTCCCTCCATCAAATCCATCACAAGCAGATACAGCAGGCAGACCGGAAGCATCAGCGCCAGATCTGAAACTGTGCAGGCAAGCGTAGATTTTACCAAATCCTTTGCGCCCTGCCTGGAAAGCGCATATTTTTTCATAAGAAATTCTAACATTTCGCACCACCTACCTTCCATGAAATGGTAGTCTGATAATCATTCCACATCTTATGGTATAATCCGTCTTTCTCCAAAAGCGCCGCATGTGTCCCGCACTCTTCAATACTTCCATCCTTCAGTACATAAATGCAGTCTGCATTCTTAATGGTCGTCAATCTGTGTGCGATCATGATAACCGTCTTATTTTTAGCCAATTCTTCAAATGCCTTCTGTACCAGAACTTCATTTTCCGGATCTGCAAAGGCCGTGGCCTCATCCAATACCAGGATCGGAGAGTCCTTCAAGATTGCCCTGGCGATGGATATCCTCTGCTGCTCTCCGCCGGATAAATAAATTCCCTTAGTACCAATTACCGTGTCTATGCCCTGCGGCAATTTTTCAACGATATCATCACACTGTGCCCGATGCAAGGCGTCCCGAACCTGCTCTCGTGTGGCATTTGGCCTTGCCAGACGTACATTCTCAAAAATAGACATTTTCAGCAGCCGGCTATCCTGGAATACATAAGAAATCGTTTCTGCCAGATTTCTTTTTCCTATTTCCCTGACATTGATATTTCCAATCCTGATTTCTCCCTGGTTCACATCCCAAAATCTTGAGAGCAGGCCAGCGACAGTCGTCTTTCCTCCGCCGGATGGTCCCACTAACGCAACAGTTTGACCAGAATCTACCTTGAAGGAAACATTCTCTATCGCATTTGTATCCGCATTTTTATATCGAAATGTCACGTTAGAAAATTCTACGGAATTGTCTTCGGGAACCGCTGCCGTTACCGGCTCTCCCAACGGTTTTTCATCCAGTATGGAATGTATTCTCTGTAATGCATCATTTACCATCATCATATTTTCACTCATGTACATGACCTTTGTCAGCATATTTACAATCACAGGCGTAAAAATAATATAAAAGACCAGATTGATCAAAACAGCTTCTCCGCCAGTCTGGGATCTTGACAAAGCCAGCCCCAGTACAATGAGAAATGCAAAGGTACTGTTGATACAGGTCGTAAAGATCAACATCGGCGTCCTGCATTTTTTTGTATAGGAGATGCAGAATTTATAATAATTATCAATAGAAGCTTTAAACCGCTTAAAAGAAAATACCGTCTGCCCAAAGGTTTTGACCACCGGAACACCCCGCACATACTCTACCGCTTCATTATTCATAGCCTCCATTGCATTCTGATACCGCTGCATATCATGCGCCATAGAGGGCCCTGCCATCTTAAACATTGCCAGAAATCCTAAAACAACCGGAATCAAGCTGACCAATCCAAACCGCCAGTCAATGACAAACAAAATGACCAGCATTCCAACCGGCAATGCGATAGCCCCTGCCATATCCGGCAGTTCATGCGCCAGGTATGTCTCTGTGGCCGCACTGGACTCATTGACGATCCGCCGGATACGTCCGCTGCCCATCTCCCCGGTAAATCCCAAGGGCAGCTCCGTAACATGCCTCATAGCTTTCTTTCTTATATTACCTGCCACTCTGAATGCTGATACATGGGAGCACATCAGCGCTCCGAAATATACGCCCATGGATATCAGTGAAAAAATCACTGCCATCCACCCATTGTGTACGATTCCGGTGGCTTTGGAAAAATCCGGCTGTACCTCCAGCACCTCTTTAATGATCAGCCAGATATAGATAAATGGCAGCAGCGAGATCAGAGCACTTGCCGCCGACAGTATCCAGGACATATACGTAAGATATTTTCTCTTACCTGCATATGACATAAGCTCCGAAAGATTACTTTTTTTGTTCAATAGATTTCCCTCCTTTGATTCGGCAGTATGCCTTTTGTTAGTTTTGGCTAACTATGTGTTAAAAACAATAGAACGCAACTGACAAAGCCGTTATATATCATACGAAAGACCTGCCCCGTATACCTTCTACCGTTTATCATATCTGTGTCTGTTTTTATATCAAGCCAAACAGCTTATCCCATCCTGCATTGAAAAAGACCTGGATCTGTTTGATATAGGAAATGGCGTCAGCCTTCGGCAGCTCATGGGCCACTACCTCAAAGATTCCCTTAAACATTGCACTGGCAAGCATGTGATTCAGGTCGCTTCTTATCGGTTTTACCGGAATATTCAGGCCTTGAAGAAGCTCGATATACCGATCCGTATGCTTCATTTCTATGGCAATCATTTTCTCTATATAATACTCATAGCTGGAACCCGTACTTTTACTGACAATCAACCGAAATGCGTCAAAGTGATCGTAAATAATGTCTATCATATTGTCTATTTTAGCATCCACATATTCATGCATCTCATCCAACTGCCGCTGAGGCTCGAAAGCTGCAAATTCATTCTGAACGTCCTCATAATAGTTATATAGCAGTTCCGCCCCCTCATCTACCAGCGCCCGAAATATCTCATCCTTGTCTGAAAATCTGCTGTAAAGCATCCCCGTCGTATACCCGGCCCGTCTGGCGATTGTTCTCATAGAAGCATCCAGAAACCCTTTTTCCAGAAACTCTTCTTTTGCACATTCTAAAATGTTCTGTCTGATTGCATCATCTTTCATAGATTGTATGTTCCTTTCTCATAACACCGTTATGATAACACTGTTATATTTTTCTGTCAACGGTATGTGACAGAAAGACTGCTATTTGATAAAAACTCTCACATGCACAAAAAAACCGTTTTTCTAAAAAATAGCTTTGGTTCAAACATCCTTTTTGCTTTATTCGCATAAATATGCCATGTACCTATTAATTTTTTATTAAATTGTATAAATTGCATATTTTATGCAAAGATTTTATCTCAGATATGATACAATAACCACACCAAACACAGACAGCACATTTTATTCCCCAATGAAAAAGCTGACTGAAAGAAAGGAGCTACACTCTTGAAAATCAAAAAAGGTAAAATAATAGCTATTTTTATGGCAGCAACATTGTGTTTATCTGTATTCAGCGCATGTTCCTCATCACAGCCAAAGGATAACAATACCGAAAATACTACGAAAAGCGCTTCGGATCATAACTCCGACGGCAATACGGCTGATACGGGCGCAAATGACAATACTGACGACACCGCTCTTAATAATGACTCGAATAGCAATACTGATAATAACAGCTCTGAGGATCAGACCGGCATCAACATAGGGACATTTACGACACAGGATCTTAACGGGGAATCCTATACGGAAGCCATATTCAAAGACTATGATCTGACTATGGTCAATGTATTTACCACCTGGTGTACTCCTTGTGTCGAAGAAATGCCTTATCTGGAGGAGCTTTCAGCCTCTATGAAAGAACAGAATGTCCAGGTTATAGGCGTCCCCTTAGATGTATTGGATGAAACAGGCAATATCGATGAGGAAATGCTGGACCGCGCCAAACTTCTGGCAGAGCAGACAGGCGTTACTTATCCGCTTCTGCTGCCGGATTCCAGCTATATGAACGGCATGCTGACAGGTGTTGAAGCGGTTCCATATACGTTCTTTGTAGATAAGAATGGAAATATTCTCGGCGATGGCTATGGAGGCAATGATCTGGAAGGCTGGACTACTGTGGTGGAAGACTATCTGAACATGGCGAAAGGAAACTGATCATGAAACGTTTTTGTAATTCACGTCTGTCTGGAATCGGTATGGCGATCCTGGGACTCATCCTGATGCTTTTTGGTATTTTCCGAGGCGAAGCAGCCGTAGTATTTGCCAAGGCAGTAAGAATATGTATGGAGTGTATCGGAATTGGCTGAAGGTATATTGTATACTTCAGCGAAGAATTTGTTTGGGTGTATCGGAATTAGCTGAAGGTATATTGCATACTTCAGCGAAGAATTTGTTTGGGTGTATCAGAATTAGCTGAAGGTACATTGCATACTTCAGCGAAGAATTTGTATGGAGTAACGTAAAATTGACGAAAAACAGACAATCAAAGGAATGGCATCGTCACAGGTTTCAAATCCTATGGGCGCTGCTGACTAACAGTTATGTCCTTGGATATGTACAGGGAAAAATTTACAAAGGAAAGGCAAAAAATCTCTGCGTGCCCGGGCTGAACTGCTATTCCTGTCCGGGAGCAGTTGCATCCTGTCCGATTGGCGCAATGCAGGCAGTGATCGGCAGTTACAATTTCAAGTTTGCTTTCTATATAGCAGGGTTTCTCGTGCTGGTCGGAGCATTTATAGGACGCTTCGTATGCGGCTGGCTCTGTCCTTTTGGGCTGATCCAGGACTTACTGAACAAAATCCCCTTCCCGAAAAAACTGAAAAGCTTTCCGGGAGATCGATTTCTCAGGAAACTGAAATATGTTATTTTAATCGTATTTGTCATTTTGCTTCCTATGTTCGTTGTAGATATTCTGGGACAGGGCACACCCTTTTTCTGTAAGCTCATCTGTCCGGCCGGTATGCTGGAAGGAGGCATCCCTCTGGTACTGCTGAATACATCCCTGCGGAGCGCATTAGGATGGTTATATGCATGGAAGGGCATAATTCTTGCCATAACCATATTCCTGTCCATCCTTATCTACCGCCCATTTTGCAAATACATATGTCCGCTTGGCGCCATTTATTCCATCTTTAATCCCATCTCCATATTCAAATATGAAGTAGACAAGGATAAATGTACCCGATGCGGTGCCTGTGCAAATACATGCAAAATGCAGGTAGATCCGGCAAAAAATCCAAATCATCCGGAATGTATCCGATGCGGGCAATGTAAAAAGATATGTCCGACAGGTGCCATTACCTGCGGATTTCATTCAAAAAGGAAATCTGCTGTGAACGTTCCTGAAACACCCCCGCAAACATAGCGAAAAAAATACTCTCAGACACTTCTTTTTGCCTGAGAGTATTTTTATATCCTATACCCGTATTTCTCCCGCCAACACCCGCTTATAATCTTCATAATTCTTTTTAAGCAATTTGGGAATCGGCAGGGAATATGGACATCGCTGTGTACACTGTCCGCATTGCATACAATCCTGCGTTTTCTTCATCTCCGCCTGCATATCCTCGGTAAGCCATCCTTTTGATGGCGCACGTCGAAGCATCAAAGACATTCTGGCGCATTGATTGATTTTAATCTCTTTTGGACATGGCAGACAGTAACCGCATCCTCTGCAAAATTCCCCATTCAGCTCCTGCCGCTCCTTCTCTATAAATGCCGTTAGTTCTTCTGTCATAGCAGGCGTATCATCCATAAAAGCAAGCCATTCTTCCAGCTCTGATTCTTTTTGAATCCCCCAGATTGGAAGCACATTGTCAAACTGCGTCATATATGCCATAGCCGCACGGGAATTGTTGATCAAACCTCCTGCCAACCCCTTCATAGCAATAAATCCCACATTTTTTTCTCTGCATTTTTTAACCAGCTCGATCTCCCGTTCCGAGGACAAATAGCTCAACGGATACTGCAGGGTTTCATACAGACCGGATTCCACACAGTCAAAGGCAACCTGAAGTTTATGTGCTGTTACCCCAATATGTCTGATCTTTCCCTGAGCCTTCGCTTCCAGCATACACTCATACATTCCCGTACCGTCTCCAGGCACATAACACTGATCCACACAATGAAACTGGTAGATATCCACATAATCTGTCCGGAGCAAACGCAGGGATTCATCTAACTGTTTCCAAAAATCCTCCGGTGTTCTGCCCATGGTTTTTGTAGCGATGAAAATTTTGTCACGCATTCCATCAAAGGCTTTGCCTACCTTTTCTTCACTGTCAGTGTACATTCTTGCCGTGTCGAAAAATCTCATACCGCCTTCATAGGCACGATGCAGTATGCTTACTGCAGTTTCCATATCGACTCTTTGAATTGGCAATGCACCAAAAGCATTCTGCTTTACGGTAATGCCAGTGCTGCCTAATGTAATCTGCTTCATAGTGCTCCTCCCACCAACAACATTTAACCATACTCATTCATAGTATTACTTCATATA
>CAZLZX010000002.1:0-33254 GCA_964564095.1 uncultured Eubacterium sp.
GCCGCAACATTGGCGGCATACTTCTCGCTGCGGGTGCCGTGGCCCAGCTCCGTAAAGACAGCGGATGGGTAACAAACGCTGACTTTACCAATGTTGATCTTGACGGCGATATCTACAACGGTTCAGGATACACCAGCAATGGCGCTATGACCCTGAATGTTACTCTGGGCGAAGATACGACACTGAAAGGCGCTATCGCTTCCACAGAGATTCAGCATGAGACCAAATCCTTTACTTACTATGATGAGACAAAAGGATATGATGCTGAAACTGCGGCAGCAGCAGCAGATAAACTTGGCCATGTTATCAATCAGGTTTACTATAATGGCGAAAATGACATTAACGTAACTCTGGAAGATGATGCAATCTGGTATGCGGATGATACATCTCTTGTTACAAAACTTACAATTGGAAAGGATGCATCTGTTGTTTATACAGCAGCGTATGACAAAGACGGTAATGAGATCGAGCTTGCCGCAGGCAACACCTACGAAAACGTAATGATCGAAGGAACCGCATCTGACAACAACGATGATCCTTCTATTACAGATAACAACAATACTGCAAAACCGGCAGACGCAGATAAGACTGCTTCCAATAACAGCAAAGTAAAATCTGTTAAAACCGGCGACAGCACTCCTCTGTATGCAACATTTATCGTTGTAATCGCAGCAGCAGGCGCTGCAGGCGTTGTATATTACAGAAAAAGAAAAGCTTTATAAAATCAAAAACCATGAATAGAAACGGTCCTTGCACCACAGAATGCATAATAACAGACCATTTCATACCTTGACCTAAAAAACCGTTGCTCCGGCAGTTTTCCTGCCGGAGCAGCGGTTTTTATTTAGCGGTTTTTGTTTAACTGCTTCTGCTTAACAGCCTTTATTTTATTCCTTGGCCTGTGCGACCTCCATCATAAGCTTAATTCGATTCAACTGATTGACCTGGCTGGCGCTGGGATCATAATCGATTGCCACAATATTCGACTGCGGATAAAGCTCTTTGATCTTTTTCACAATTCCCTTTCCCACAATATGATTCGGCAGACAGCCAAATGGCTGTGCACAAACGATATTATCGACCTTTCTATGAATCAGATCAATGATTTCCCCTGCCAGAAACCAGCCTTCGCCGCATTGATTTCCCAGTGACAATACCTTCTGGGCGTCTTCCCGTATCTGCTTGAAATCAACCAGCTCCCTGAAACGCTTGCTGCGCTTCATCACGCGAAATACCGGTTTTCTGGAAGAATCCGCCACAAACATAACAATATTCGCCACCACTGCCGCTGCCTTCGTTCCTCCCAGATACTTCCTTCTGTAAATCGCATTCCAGAAACAATATTCTATAAATTCCATAAAATCAGGAATCACTACCTCTGCTCCTTCTGACTCCAACAGCTCCGCCAGATGATTATTTGCCAGCGGCATATATTTCACAAGTACCTCGCCGACAATGCCTACTCTTGGCTTCTTCGGCAGATCCTCCGTGGGCAGACTGTCAAACTCCTGAATGATATGCTTACAGTTGCGGTAAAAATTCCGCACCTTCACAGCCGGCTGCGAAATATCATGAATACACTTTTCTTTCCATTTCTCGTACAGCTCATTCGCAGAACCGGTCACACGTTCATAGGGACGTACGCGGTGCAGTACCCGCATCAGAATATCCCCATAAATAAGAGCCTGCAGGCATTTCAGCCCCATCTTTACGGAATAATGAAAGCCCGGATTTTTCTCCATACCGCTGGAGCTGGCTGAAATGACCGGAATATGCTCATATCCGGCTTCCTTCAGCGCTTTTCGTATAAAGCCCACATAATTAGACGCCCGGCATCCGCCCCCGGTCTGCACCATGACCACAGCCAGACGGTCCGTGTCATACTTTCCGGAAAATACTGCATCCAAGATCTGTCCGGTCACGATCATAGCCGGATAGCAGGCATCATTGTTAACATATTTCAACCCCAGATCTACCACATTCTGGCTTTCATTTTTCATTACCACAAAGTTATATCCGCAGCACCGCATAGCGGCCTCCAGCAATTCAAAATGATAGGGGATCATGGAGGTACACAAAATCGTATAATTCTTATCATACATCTCCTGGGTAAATTCCGGACGCTGATAATCCTGAACCGCCTTTGCGCTGTTGTCAGGTATATTCCGACGCAATTTTAACGCTGCTATCATGGAACGCACCCTTATTTTTGCTGCCCCCAGATTATTAACCTCATCTATTTTCAGCAGTGTATACATTTTTCCAGCCTGAACCATCATGTCCTGTACCTGATCTATGGTCACGGCATCCAGACCGCAGCCAAAGGAATTTAACTGAATCAATTCCAGATCATGACGGGAGCTGACATACTCCGCTGCCGCATACAGCCTGGAATGGTAGGTCCACTGATTGGTCGCCCGCAATTTTATATCCCGTTCACTTAACCCCGAAATGCTGTCCTCTGTCAGCACTGCAAAGCCAAAGCCATGTATCATTTCAGGTATCCCGTGATTAATCTCCGGATCCAAATGATACGGCCGGCCGGCCAGAACAATTCCGGAGGTTTGGTGGGCTTCCATCCACTGCAATGTCCTTCTGCCTTCATTTAAGACATCCTCCCGATACTGCAGCAATTCTTCCCATGCCATATGTACCGCTTCATTGACCTTTGCCTGATCAATGCCAAACTCTTCCTTCATGATCTCACACAATCTCTGTGCCAGAATATCTTCGTCCGTGAATGCAAGAAACGGATTCAGATAGCGTATGTTTTTATCTCTCAGACTGTCCACGTTATTTCTAATATTTTCAGGGTAAGAAATAACCATAGGGCAATTATAATGATTTTGCAGAGACTCCCGTTCCTTTCGTTCATAATAGATACAGGGATAAAAAATCGTCTCCGCCCCGTTTTCGATCAGCCATTCAATGTGTCCATGTACCAGTTTTGCCGGATAACATTCAGATTCACTGGGAATGGAATCCATACCTGCCTGAAAAATGCGGCCGTCCGAAAAAGGAGATAACATGACACGAAAACCAAGCTGCCTGAAAAAGACCGCCCAAAACGGATAATCTTCATACAGATTCAGCACTCTTGGAATGCCGATCATTCCCCGATATGCCTGTGCCTCGGTAAGCGGCTCATACTGGAAAAGACGCTGCCTTTTATATGCTACCAGATTCGGCGCCGCATTATGATCCCGCTTTTCCTGAAGCCCCTTCTCACAACGATTACCGGAGATATATCTTTGTCCGTCCGGGAAAATATTTACTGTCAATCTGCAATGGTTCTGACAGCCCTGACAGTGCGCTGTCTGAGTACGGTATGCAAACTGTTCCAATTCTTCTTTTCCCAGCATGGTCGTGGTCTGACACTGATAACGTTCTCTGGCAATCAACGCCGCCCCAAAGGCTCCCATCAGGCCTGCAATATCAGGGCGGATCGCATTTCTGCCGGACACCAGCTCAAAGCATCGAAGAACCGCATCATTATAAAATGTGCCGCCCTGAACTACAAACTTTTCGCCAAGCTCAGAAGCATCTTTCAGTTTTATAACCTTAAACAGAGCATTTTTAATGACAGAATACGCAAGACCTGCCGCTATGTCATCCACCTCTGCCCCTTCCTTCTGGGCCTGTTTCACATTTGAATTCATAAATACCGTACAGCGCGTTCCCAAATCCACCGGCTGTTTTGCCGCCACAGCCCGTTTTGCAAACTGCTCCGCCGTACACCCCAAAGAATTGGCAAAATTTTCAATGAAGGAACCGCATCCGGAAGAGCAGGCTTCATTCAGGATAATAGAGTCCACGCAGCCATTTTTAATGGTAATACATTTCATGTCCTGTCCGCCGATATCTACGATGCAGTCTACATCCGGCTCAAAAAAGCGGGCGGCATAATAATGTGCGATCGTCTCTACCTCGCCCTCATCCAGATGAAACGCGCTCTTCAAAAGAGCCTCTCCATAGCCGGTAGAACAGGAATACACGATTTTCGTTTCAGGATTCAGATGGCTGTGCAGCTCCAGCAAGGCCTCTTTTGCCACCAAAGCCGGATCTCCCTTATTGCTTCCATAGTAGGAATAAAGCAGTTTTCCGTCTTCGGACACAAGAGCCAGCTTCATCGTAGTAGAACCCGCATCGATGCCCAGATAACAATTCCCCCTATAAGTCTGTAATTCCTGTTTCGGTACGGCATATTTGTCCTGGCGCTTTTTAAAAGCCCTATATTCTGCTTCATTTTTAAACAGCGCCGGTAAACGGTTCATCTCCGAGCGCACTTCTCCTGCCTCGGACAGCTTTTGAAGTATTTCATCCAGAAATGCCGATTCCTGTTCCCTGCTGCGCACTGCCGCTCCAAAAGCCGCAAACAAATGTGCATTTTCCGGAAATACAGCCTCATGCTCCTTCAGCTTCAAGGTTCTCACAAAAGCATTTTGAAGCTCGGAAAGGAAATACAAAGGACCTCCCAAAAATGCCACTTTTCCGCAAATCTTTCTTCCGCATGCCAAACCACTGATGGTCTGGTTCACAACCGCCTGAAAAATACTTGCCGCCAGATTTTCCCTGGATACGCCATCGTTCATCAATGGTTGAATATCACTTTTGGCAAATACACCGCATCTTGCCGCAATCGGATAGATTTCTGTATAGGTCTTTGCATATTCATTCAATCCTACTGCGTCTGTCTGAAGCAATGCTGCCATCTGATCGATAAATGCGCCGGTGCCTCCGGCACAGATACCGTTCATCCGCTGCTCAACACCGTTTTTCAAAAAGATGATTTTGGCATCCTCGCCGCCCAGCTCAATGACAACGTCCACATCTTCCGCATACATCCGAATGGCTGCCGTGACCGCAATAACCTCCTGAACAAACTCAACCTGAATATGTTTCGCAAGGTTCAGGCCGCCACTGCCGGTAATTGCCAGGGTACAGGAAGCATTTCCTATCTGCTGATGTACCTCTGAAAGCATATTTTTCACGGCATTTTTAATATCTGCAAAATGCCGTTGGTATTTTTCGTAGATTCTTTTTCCCTCTTCATCCAGAACAACCACTTTGGCCGTTGTGGAACCAATGTCTATTCCGACAGAAAAGGTTTTCTCCACACTGTGCATTTTTCTTCTCCTCTGTACTTCTATTACTCACATCTTATGTTTGTTTTCCATTTATAATATCAAAAATATGTACATATTTCCAATGTATCTCCTAAATCTTAGCCAGGACTTTTTAAAATCAATGATATCTTCATTCATTTGTCCAAAGTTTTCATCTGTTTTCGATACTCTTTCGGTGTACATCCTTTTATCTCTTTAAACTTTCGTATAAAATAGCTGATATTTTCAAAGCCGCAGTCCAATGCAATTTCCATAACTGTTTTTGTTGAATCATTCAGAAGCTCACATGCCCGTTCCAACCGGTAAGCGATCAGATACTGAACCGGCGTTATTCCGGCTATCTCCTTAAAAAAACGGCATAAATACTGGCTATTGCACGGAATCGTATCTGCAAGCTGCTGCAGCGATATCGGCTCCGAATAATGCTTCTCCATATAGGAAATGATCGTCTTATAACGGCCTACTTTTCTGGCGTCTGCCGCCGAACGGACATGCTCTGCCGGAAGCAGCTTTTGCTGTTTTGTCATAGCATAAAATAATTCTAAAATCAACAGCTTGCATTTCACATACCAATGTGCTTCCTTTTGTATCGTCCTCTGTGCCAATTCCTGTGCCAGCCTCCATATGTCGGAATTCTCTTCCGCTTTGCATATAATGTTTTTCAACATCAGTATCCCATCCACATATGGCCCTATATATTGCTCTTCCCATTCATCTGCATAGGAAAAATCCAGCATTTTAGGATCAAACAATACTACATCATGAATCGTTTCTCTGCTTTTTCCCGTAATCTGATGCAGATCTCCGCTGTTTAAAATACAGATATCCCCCTCCTGCAAAACATACGTTTCCAGATTGATTTCTACAAAATAACTGCCTTTTTGGATCAAAAGTATTTCTACATAGGAATGCCAGTGCCGTTCCACAAAAAAATGATCGGGATAGGGTGTACCTGATCCGGATCTAAAGTGTATCCCTGCGATAGGGTGTTCCCGAGTGCCGTGAGTGACATTCTCTCTCAAAAATATATCTGGATACATTCGCTGCGCTCCTTCATAAATTTGAATTTTTCTGCAATAAACCAATGCGGATTTCATAAAGTCAATATTGTGTTATTAATTGTAAAGAATAATGCAAGTTTTTGCAAGTAAAAGTATATATACTATGCCTGTAAACTTTTACAGACAAATTAATCTGTACATTGAAAGTTTCATTTTGCAAATACTATATTCTAACATAAATCTATCACACGCAAGGAGGCTTCATTATGATCCAAAAATATGTTTATGGTACGCCATTTGAAACAGAAGCAGTTATCGCTGACCTGCCCCTGTCCGCGGGAACTCCGGTATACGGTACGATCCGGACAGATCAGGGATTTTCCTTTACCTGTACTCTCGCCCCAGATGATATCGTCTACGGACTGGGCGAAGCAAACCGCGGCATTAACAAAAGAGGCTATCTTTATATCAGCGACTGTACGGATGATCCTATTCACACGGAAAACAAACATTCTCTGTATGGCGCACACAACTTTATAATCATTGCAGGAGAAAAAAATATCGGTTTCTTCTTTGACTATCCTGCAAAACTTACCTTTGATATCGGATATACTCAGATGGATACGCTGCAGGTCACATGTGAACGGGCGGATCTCTACCTGTATGTAATTGACGGCGATTCCCCTTATGACATTGTAAAACAGTTCCGGAAGATCATCGGCAGAAGCTATATCCCGCCTAAATTTGCCTTTGGCTATGGGCAGAGCCGTTGGGGATACAAGACAAAGGACGATTTTAGAAGCGTGGCAAAGGGCTACCGTGAAAATCAGATTCCCCTCGATATGATCTATATGGATATCGACTATATGCAGGACTATAAAGATTTTACTTTAAATGAAGAAAATTTCAGCGGGTTCCCGGAATTTGTACAGGAAATGAAGGATCAGCACATCCGCCTGATTCCGATCATTGATGCCGGGGTAAAGATCGAGGATGGATATTCCGTTTATGAAGAAGGCGTAAAAAACAATTACTTCTGTAAAATGGAGGATGACAGCGACTTTGTAGCCGCAGTATGGCCGGGAGATACTCATTTTCCGGATGTCTTAAATCCCGAAGCGCGAAAATGGTTCGGCTCTCACTATAAATTACTGATAGATCAGGGGATCGAGGGATTCTGGAATGACATGAATGAGCCTGCTATCTTCTATACGCCAAGACAGATCGAAGAGGCAAAAACGCTGATGCGGCAGTTTCTGGATCATAAAGCATTGAATGCTGCTAAGTGTCATGGACAGACTCCCATTCTGCAAATTGCTTCATATCTGGATACGCTGGCCAACCATCCCGCTGACTATGCATCCTTTTACCATCAGGTAAACGGTCAGAAGATCCGCCACGATAAAGTCCACAATTTATTCGGATACAACATGACCAGAGCCGCCGGGGAAGCTTTTGAGCAGATCGCTCCCGAGAAACGTTTTCTCATGTTCTCCCGCTCCTCCTATATCGGAATGCACCGCTATGGCGGCATCTGGACCGGAGACAATAAATCCTGGTGGTCACACATTCTGCTGAACCTGAAAATGATGCCTTCTCTGAATATGTGCGGTATTTTGTATACAGGTGCGGACCTTGGAGGATTCGGAGATGATACAACCAGAGATCTGATGCTTCGCTGGCTGGCACTGGGTGTTTTTACCCCATTGATGCGAAATCATTCCGCTCTGGGAACAAGACAACAGGAATGCTATCAATTTGAAAACTGTAAAGATTTCCGGCATATCATTGAAGTCCGCTATCGGCTGATCCCGTATCTGTACAGCGAATATATGAAAGCGGCTCTTACGGATGATATGATGTTCAAACCCCTTGCATTCGTATACCCGGCGGATCCTATGGCTGTTCAGGTTGAGGATCAGCTCATGATCGGCAATGAAATCATGATCGCACCGGTATATACCCAAAATGCCATTGGACGGTATGTATATCTGCCGGAAGAAATGAAATTTATTAAGTTTCTGCCGGATGGCACGATCTCTGAACAACTCCTGGACGCCGGACATCATTATGTTAAGATCGCATTAAATGAAGTGCCATTGTTTATTCGTAAGGGTGCATGTATTCCGGTTGCAAAAGCAGCTCCAAATGTAGATGCCATCGACACCTCTCATCTGGAGCTGATCGGATACAAACATGCTGAATACAGATTGTATGATGACGACGGAGTTCATAAAGATTTTGAGAACCCGGAAAATATCACATTATTGTATTCAGATAATTGATTTTATTTAATTGCAGCCAAAGCCTGCGCCAGATCTGCAATCAAATCCTCTTTATCTTCCAGGCCGCAGGACATCCGTACCAGACCTGCCGGAATCCCCGCCGCTTCAAGCTGCTCATCTGTCATCTGACGATGTGTGGAGGTGGCAGGATTCAGGCAGCATGTACGGGCATCCGCTACATGAGTTTCGATTGCTGCCAGCTTCAGCTCTTTCATAAACGCTTCTGCTGCCGCACGTCCGCCCTCTAACTCAAAGGATACGACACCGCATCCGCCATTTGGAAGATATTTCTGAGCAAGTTCATAGTATTTATCTCCCGGAAGGCCGGAATAAGTCACAGATTTAACCTGAGGCTGTTTCTCCAAAAACTCTGCGACTGCCTGCCCGTTTTCTACATGACGAGGCATACGCACATGCAGAGATTCCAAACCAAGGTTTAAGTAAAATGCGTGCTGCGGAGACTGGATGCATCCAAGATCCCGCATCAGCTGTGCCGTTGCCTTTGTAATAAAAGCTCCGCCCTGTCCGAATTTTTCTGCATATGTAATACCATGATAGGATTCATCCGGTGTACAAAGCCCTGGGAATTTGTCCGCATGTGCCATCCAGTCAAACTTTCCGGAATCTACAATAGCACCGCCTACCGCCGCGCCATGTCCGTCCATATATTTAGTAGTAGAATGGGTAACGATATCTGCTCCCCACTCAATCGGACGGCAGTTTACAGGCGTCGGAAATGTATTATCTACAATCAGCGGAACTCCGTGAGCATGCGCAGCCTTAGCAAATTTCTTAATGTCAAGAACAGTCAATGCCGGATTCGCAATCGTTTCTCCGAATACCGCTCTTGTATTTTCCCTGAAAGCCGCATTCAGCTCTTCCTCCGTACAATCCGGAGATACAAAAGTTACATCGATACCCATTTTTGCCATCGTAACAGAAATCAGATTGAAGGTTCCTCCATAAATCGCAGATGATGACACGATATGACTGCCGCTTTCACAAATATTGAACAGTGCAAAAAAGTTTGCCGCCTGTCCGGAAGAAGTAAGCATTCCTGCTGTCCCTCCCTCCAGCTCTGCTATTTTTGCGGCCACATGATCATTTGTAGGATTCTGAAGTCTGGTATAGAAATAACCGGATGCCTCTAAATCAAACAATTTTCCCATATCCTCACTGGTATCATATTTAAAGGTTGTAGACTGAATAATCGGGATCTGTCTTGGTTCGCCGTTTTCAGGCCGGTACCCCGCCTGAACGCATTTTGTGTTTATTTTATAGTTGCTCATTATTGTATTCCTCCTTTAGTTTCCCCTAGCTATTTTATAATTCCCGTCACATGGACTGATTAAATATATTTTTTCGATATGAGAACTATAACATATTCAAATGTATTTTTCTACCAATTGATTCACTTTATTCTCGCTTGATGAATTGTATCCCACATAAAAACCACAAATTTCTCTGATAGACTGATCATATCTTATCAAACGGAGGAACAAACTTTGGGTGTGATCAGACAAGAGCTTTACATTGATAACATGACCTGCATAAACTGTCAAAATAAAATCGAACAAAAACTCTCACAAACTCCCGGCATTACAGACGTTACTGTAAGCTATAGTAAGGGAACAGCCATGTTCACATTCGACTCAGGGTTAATATCTCTAGAGGACATTATCGCTTCTATAGAAAAACTGGGCTATAACGTTCTGTTAAATCCAAAAAAGCATCAAACGGATTTTAACCGGATCGGCTGTTTTCTCATTATTATCATATGTCTGTACATACTGCTTCAACGATTTGGTATCCTGAATCTATTGGTGCCAAGCCAGCTGGCAGACAGCACAATGGGCTATGGAATGCTGTTTGTGATTGGAATCATCACATCTGTACATTGCATTGCTATGTGCGGAGGAATCAACCTGTCCCAATGTATTCCCCGGGAAAAGGCTGCGGCAAAAAGCGACGGCAAATTATCAATTTTTCTTCCGGCGCTTTTGTATAACCTGGGACGGGTCATATCCTATACAGCCATCGGTTTTCTCCTGGGGCTGACCGGAATGCTGATCAGCGGCGGTTCGGAAGCGGGAGTTTCCACTCTGCTGCAGGGAATCCTGAAACTGATTGCCGGTATTTTTATGGTCCTCATGGGTGTCAATATGCTTGGCATTTTTCCATGGCTTAGAAAACTCAGCTTAAGAATGCCGAAAGCTCTGGCTGTTAAAATAGGAAAACAAGAGCACAAAGCTAAACAACCATTTTTCATCGGACTCCTGAACGGCCTTATGCCTTGCGGACCATTACAATCCATGCAGATCATAGCTCTCGCTTCCGGAAACCCTTTCATCGGTGCCCTTTCCATGCTGCTATTCAGTCTCGGAACGGTTCCCCTTATGCTGGGACTTGGGTCAATCGTGTCCGCATTGGGCAGAAGATTCTCCCAAACTGTCATGACTATTGGTTCCATTCTGGTAGTTGTCCTTGGACTGGCAATGCTCTCACAAGGCGCCAGCCTGTCCGGTCTGGCATTCCCCTATGCGGCATCGGCAAACAGGGTGGAAACAGTCTCCGATACCTCAGACACCAAAATTGTTGACGGGGTGCAGATTGTAAATAGTACGCTGACGCCCGGCAGTTACCCTGACATTACGGTTCAGGCAGGAATTCCGGTCAAATGGATCATTGATGCCCCCGCCGGTTCCATTAACGGCTGCAACCACAAAATGATTCTAAAGGATTTTGATATTGAATACACCTTCCAGGAGGGAGAGAATGTCATTGAATTTACCCCGACTAAGGCCGGTACTTACGGATATACCTGCTGGATGGGAATGATTCATGGAACGATCTTTGTGACAGATGACAGCGGCAATATCTCTTCCCAAAATGATGACAGCGCCAATGTCCCTTCCCAAAATCAGGAATCCATTTTTAACGATTCGGGAGCTGGCAGCTCCTGCTGCAAATAGCAACAAGATGGGTAATTCCTTACTGGCTGTAAGGGATATTAACCATATTTATATTGTAATAGAAAGGAAAAAAAGATGTCGAAAAAGAAAACAACCGCAAACAAAAAGACTGCTGCTTCCAAACAAACGCAGAAAAAAAAGAACGTACCCTTAATTCTGGCTGCTGCTGCAAATCTATGTGTGGTAGTAATTGTTCTGGCATTACCCAAAAATAATACCCCAAAAAATATTGCCGCAGATACAGGTAACACTCAAACCTCTGCTCCTGCCAATACGGAGACTGACAATGTGGAAACTAAAAACACGGATGCTGCCGCTGAGGATGAAGTACAAATCATTGAAGCTGGCGGCAGTCTGGTTATCCCGATCAGTGAAATTTCCGATACCGTTCAGTTTTATCCTGTAGAGGTTGACGGAACCCGTATGGAAATACTGGCAGTAAAGGATTCCGACGGCAACATCCGCACTGCATTTAATACCTGCCAGATTTGTTATGGCTCTGGCAGAGGATATTATGTTCAGGACGGAAATTATCTGGTGTGCCAAAACTGCAAAAATCGATTTACCGTAGATCAGGTAGAAATTGAAAGCGGCGGCTGCAATCCATGGCCAATTTTTTCTGATGACAAAACCGTAACAGAGGATTCCATTGAAATATCTTACGACTTCCTGACGGAATCAAAAGAAATCTTTGCAAATTGGAAATCGGATTATTGATGTTTCCAGCCTGACAAAACTCATTTTATATCTGAAAAAACTTCCTGTTTCACACCCTTTACAGTTGACGCCGCCTCATAAACCAATTATCATGGTATAGTAATTGGTTTATGATAAGGAGGCAATCACGGGATGAATCAGCCCAAAAACATACTGGTTGTAGATGATGAAGAAATGATGCGGAATGTCATCTCCTCATATTTGGAAAAAAAAGGATTTCACATATTTACAGCGGAAACCGGCACACAGGCTTTGCAGATTTTTAATGATCAGATTATTTCTTTCGTGATTCTTGACCTGATGCTGCCCGACTTATCCGGCGAAGAGATCTGTACCAGAATCCGAAAACGATCCAGAGTTCCCATCATTATGCTGACCGCAAAAACTATGGAAGAGGACATACTGAACGGACTGCATCTCGGAGCAGATGATTACATTACAAAGCCCTTCAGTTTAAAAGAGTTGTACGCCCGTATCGAAGTGATTCTCCGACGGGCTGAAAACGATTTAAAGCCATTGGCCACAAAATTTCAGTGGAACGGCGGCGATCTGGAGATTGATTTTGAACAGAGAACCGTGAAAAAACAAGGGGCTCCCGTTATGCTGACGCCGATAGAGTGGAACATCCTCTCTGCACTAATCAAATATCCGCAGAAAATTTTTACCCGGGATGATCTCATATCTCTTGCCTTTGATACGGATTTTAATGGATACGACCGCGTCATAGACACACATATTAAAAATCTGCGGAAAAAACTGGAGAATGATCCTAAAAAACCATATTACATTCACACAATACGTGGAATAGGATATAAATTTGGAGGGGACACCTCTTGAAGCAAAAGCTCAGTACCCAATTATCTCTTGGATTTGCATTGATCGTCCTTATTACCATTGCTGTAATCAGCCTGGTTGCCACGCTTCTGATCAATCGGCAATTTGAAAAATATATAGAAAACCAACAAAGGGATTTTTCAGATGAACTGGCAAGGGGACTGACAGATCAATATGATTCTATTACCGGGACCTGGAATCTGGATTATATACATGGATTCGGGATGTATGCCCTTAATGACGGATATATTATCAAGCTTTATGATAAAAATAACCAGACTGTATGGGACGCTCAAAACCATGATATGACGCTTTGCCATCAGATCATGAACGATATCTCTCTGCGAATGGAAGAACAGATGCCTGAATTGGACGGAGACTTTGTCAGTATACACTATGAGCTGAAAAGGAGCGATTCTCTGATTGGCTATGCAGACATCAGTTATTACAGCCCCTATTATTTTGATGAAAACGATTTTCACTTTGTACAATCTCTGAACAAAATCCTGCTGGTTATTGGCATTTCAGCTACCTTTGGCGCCGTCATCGCCGGCATCCTTCTGGCCAGACGGATTGCCGACCCGATCACTCGAGCAACAGACATTGTCCATGACATTTCGGAAGGGAATTATGAGATACAATTTGAATCAAAGGTAAAAACCAAAGAACTGCATGAGCTGATTCAATCGGTCAATCATATGGCATCATCCCTAAAGGAGCAGGAAATACTGCGCAAACGGCTGACATCAGATGTCGCACATGAACTGCGCACTCCTATTACAAATGTCTCCTCCTATCTGGAAGCCATTATGGAAGGGATCTGGGAACCGACTTCGGAACGGCTGCAAAGCTGCTATTATGAATTGGAACGTATTTCCGATATTGTATCTGATCTGGAAAAACTGCGCCAGATCGAAAGCGAAAACCTGAAATTAAATAAGAAACCTGTCGATTTGCTCCAACTTACAAAAGAAGTGTGTGCTTCTTTCGAGGCAAAATTTGACCAAAAACATTTGACCTGTCTGGTTGAAGGGAAATCCTCAATCATGTCAGGCGATCGGAAGAGACTTTACCAGGTATTTTATAATCTCATATCTAATGCTGCTAAATACTCTTCCGAAGGCGGAAAAATCCTGATTCAGATCGAAGATTCCCCAACAAACAGTATTTGGACCATCGAAGATCATGGAATCGGCATTGCCCAAAACGATCTCCAACTGATTTTTGAACGCTTTTATCGGACCGATCGCTCACGAAACCGCAAAACCGGAGGCGCCGGAATCGGATTAACCATCGCAAAAGCAATTGTTCTTTCCCATGGCGGAACCATTGATGTAGAAAGTCAGGAGGGCTGCGGCAGTAAATTTACAGTAGTATTACCCAAATATTTATAACTATTTTCGACCGGGCTGGTACAGCTTTGCAGTTGATACAAATGTCAACATGGCGCTAAACCAGATATTCAGATGCGATTTCCTCCAAACCCCGGGGATTTCTCTCATTCCATGCCGTATAATCCATACCGCTTTCTGCCACCGCTTTTCCGAGCTTAACCAACAACTCCGGAATTTTGCCCTCCAGCACGGTTCCCATCTCATAGCCGAAGGTTTCGCTTCCCTGACGCTCATTACCATTTACATATAATACAAAAGCGGGAATCGGCTTTTTATCTATAGATTTTACGGCGCCGCGAAAACCGATCGCTCCGGTCTGATGAGTTCCGCAAGATGACGGACAGCCGGAAATATGGATCTGAGGCAATGCCCGATCCGGTATCTGCGCCGCTCTGACAGCTTTGACACATGCATTTAACAGCCCCTGCGAGTCACGAAGTCCTACCTGACAGATGCTTGCCCCAATACAGCTTACGGATGTTTCAAATAAAGTCTTGGCGTTATCATCGGCGACTACTGTCAGTATCCGCTCCGCCTCTTTTCCGGTTAAATTTATAATGTAAGCCGCTTCGTCCGGTGTCAGGCGAAGCTCCACGTCCTCCATATCGGCAATCGCTTCGCTGAGTGCGCACAGCTTTTCCGGGTTGGGCTGTCCGCCAATTGGATGCCAGATCACGGTATAAAGACCGTTTTGTTTCTGAGGCAGGATTCGTTTTCCGGAAACACGAGTGCCATCCTCCTTCTTTGTAATCTCTTTTGTCTCAACTGAAATCTTCAAATCCTCTCCGGAATCAAAAACTTCCTTTAATTTTTCCTGATACGCCGCTGCATACTGCTCCGCTCCGCCTAATGCCTCCTGCATATAACGGGTACGGGCCTTTCCTCTGTTTTCATAATTTCCATATGCCCGGAAAGTCAGCCACATTGCCTTAATATAATAAAGAATCATCTCCGGTTCAATGCCTTCGGCCACTTTCACGCCCATACGTGCATTGTTACCCAGACCACCAGCACTGTAAACATCAAATCTTCCTTCTTTTGTCGCCACAAAGCCCAGGTCTCTATAGGTCGCATGTGGAATATTTGCCGGAGAGTTGGAAAAACCTACTTTTAATTTTCTTGGCATTTTCTCAGCCAGAATAAAATTCATCAAATACGTTCCTGCTGCCTCTGCCCATGGAAGCACATCAAAATACTCATTTATTTCTACCCCGGAAAGCGGAGAGCACATTACATTTCGCGGATAATCTCCACCGCCTCCCATAGTAATAATCCCGGCGTCCAGCGCCTGTTCCACCAGCTCAGTGACAGATCTTTCATCCAGATTGTGAAGCTGTATTGTCTCACATGTAGTAAAATGTACACAATTTATCTGATACTTCCTGATGGCATCGGCTACAAACGCCAGCTTCTCCTTTGTAACCCGGCCAGCCGTCATCCGAAGACGCAGCATACTTGCCTGTCCGCCTTTTTGCGCATAACTTCCATATAAACCGGAAAATCCTTTGTATTCTGCTTTACTTAACTCTCCCGCATAAAATGCCGCTGTTTTTTTATTAAATTCAGGGAGATACTGTTTCCAAGATCTTGCATCCATTTTCAATGCATCCTTTCTTCATAATATACTATATATACCAAAAGTCCTGTTATCCATATCATGTATACAGGGTATCATATTTTTACCTATGATTCAATTTCAAAACCCGATTTCACATACATAATTTGTCAGTATATCAAATATTCAGTAGACTTATTTCAATATTTCCATTAAAATGAAATCCCATAGGAGGATATTGCAAATGAAAAGTACAAATAAAATGTGTTTTTATAAAGGTTTGCGAAACGGTATGCCTATCTGTCTTGGATATCTGGCAGTTTCCTTTACTCTGGGTATTGCAGCAAAAAATGCGGGCTTTACTGCTTTTCAGGCAATGCTTACCAGTATCGGCATCAACGCCTCTGCCGGAGAATTTGCCGGTATCACGCTGATCGCTGCAGGCGCCAGCTATCTGGAAGTGGCAATCATGGAGCTGGTAGCAAACGCCCGTTATCTGCTAATGTCCTGCTCTCTCAGCCAAAAGCTTCCGGCTGGTACGCCGTTAAGGCACCGGTTACTGCTTGGATTTTATGTGACCGATGAAATATTTGGTGTCTCTATGGCCTTTCCTGAAAAATTAAATCCGTTTTATACATATGGTATTATCTCCGTAGCCGCCCCGGGCTGGGCCATCGGCACCTATCTGGGCGTCATAATGGGAAATATTCTTCCGCTCAGTATCGTGAGTGCTCTCAGCGTCGGTCTATACGGCATGTTTTTAGCGGTCATTATACCACCGGCAAGAAAGGACAAGATACTTGCCATATTGATCCTTATCTCTATGGTAGCCAGCTACATTTTTTCAAAGCTTCCTCTGGTATCCGGTTTATCCTCCGGTATCAGAACGATCCTGCTGACAGTCATTATTGCCGGTGCTGCCGCAATACTATTCCCTGTAAAGGAGGAGGAAAATCATGAATCATAATATTTATATTTATATACTGGTCATGGCAGCGGTAACATATTTGATCCGTATGCTGCCTTTGACCTTGATTCGAAAAGAAATAAAAAATAAAACGATCCGTTCCTTTCTATATTATGTACCTTACGTAACTTTGGCAGTCATGACATTTCCTGCCATTCTGTCAGAAACAGGCAGTATCTGGTCTGCCTGGGGCGCATTGATCGTGGGTATCATAATGGCATGGTGTGGAAGAAGTCTGCTTCAGGTTGCGGTCTGCTCCTGTTTGGTAGTATTCGTCATGGAACTGTTCCTGGTATGAAAATGTGTTCCGCAGGCTTCTCATATATTTATCAGTGAATATCCGCAGAACAAAATCTGAAGATATTTTACAAGCTTTTTATTTGAATCTGCCTTACAATAAGCAGCAGAAAGAAACGCAACATTTTCTAAATAAAAATACCCCAAAAGAGGAAAATTCCAATGTATTTTCACTCTTAGAATTGAAACAGAGGAGCCTTGCCATGCAAAAGGATGTAAGAACCATCTGCTATGATGAAGATTTACAGATAGAAGCCTATCATTTCAAAGGTACACGGCAGCCCTTTCCGAATCATTTTCATGAATACTATGTTATCGGATTAATGGAAGAGGGATCCCGCTATCTGTCCTGCAAAAACGAAACCTATCATACAACTTCCGGCAATATCATGCTGTTAAACCCCGGAGATAATCATGCCTGCAAACAGAGCGACGGAAGTACCCTGAATTACCGCGGGCTGAACATTTCAAAAAAAATCATGCTGAATATAGCCGCAGAAGTAACTGGAAAAAAGGAACTTCCGGGATTTTCCCAAAATGTTATATATGACGAAGAAGTAAACTGCTATTTTCGTCCTCTTCATCAGTTGATTATGAGTGGTTCCCATGAATTTGAAAAAGAGGAACACTTACTCTTGATGATCGCACTTTTAATAGAAAGATACTGTCTGCCCTTTGAAAGCTGTATTCCGGAGTGCCGTCAGGAAGTAGAGCACGTCTGTGATTATTTACAGAAGCATTATACCGAGCACATCTGCCTGGAGCAAATATGCAGCTACGCCCACATAAGCAAATCCACATTGCTTCGTTCTTTTACAAAACATAAGGGGATCACACCCTATCGCTTCCTGCAAAACATAAGGATCAACGAAGCCAAAAAGCTTTTGGAACAGGGCGTATCTCCCGTAGATGCCGCGCTGCAGACGGGTTTTTCCGATCAAAGTCATTTTACGAACTTTTTCAATATGTTCATCGGACTAACGCCCGGAACCTACCGTGATATTTTTCAAAAGCGGACACTGGCTTTGCAGGAACCGAAAGCAAATGAATCGGAAAACCTGTTGTAGTAAAAAATCATTTTGTAAAGGAAGAGACTGACCTGATGGATAGAAATAGAACAACCGGGCATCTTGCTGCCCTGATCACAATCATAATATGGGGAACCACCTTTATATCCACCAAAATACTACTGGTGGATTTTCAACCGGTAGAAATCCTGTTTATCCGGTTTGTCATGGGATTTCTGGCTTTGAGTATCGTTTATCCCCGACGGCTGAAAGGCGTTTCGCCCAGGCAGGAGCTGACATTTATTGGCGCCGGTCTCAGCGGGGTCTGCCTTTACTATCTGTTAGAAAACATTGCCCTTACATACACGCTGGCATCCAACGTAGGTGTCATTGTCTCGGTATCCCCATTTTTCACAGCGATTCTGACCCACATTTTTATGAAAAATGAGGAACGCTTAAAATCCAATTTCTTTATCGGATTTGCTGTGGCGATCATCGGAATCTGTCTGATCAGCTTTCATGGTTCACAAATGCAGCTTAACCCGATGGGAGATCTGCTGGCGGTTCTGGCAGCCCTGGCATGGGCATTCTACTCCGTGCTGACAAGAAAAATCAGTACCTACGGATATCATACGATTCAGACAACCAGACGAACCTTTCTATATGGCATATTATTTATGATACCTGCTCTGTTTTTGTTTGGTTTTCAGTTAAATCCGAAACAGCTAACCAGCCCTTCCTGCATTTTCAATTTTTTATTCCTCGGATTAGGTGCATGCGCACTTTGCTTTGTCACATGGAATGTTGCAGTAAAACGGTTAGGAGTCCTCAAGACCAGTGTATATATTTATATGGTTCCCGTTATTACCGTGGTAACCTCGGCAATCATACTGAAGGAAAATATTACCCCTGCCACCGTATTCGGAACATTGCTTACCTTGATGGGACTTTTTCTTTCTGAAAGCAAGTTTCAAAAATCTCAAAAGACACTTTGACACATAGACATGCTTGACAAATTCCCGGTCGTGTTTTAACCTACATTTATGGTATGATATCCATGGGATATGAATCCAGCGCCTGCCATAATAGCTTACGGCGGTTATATCATAGATGCGGCACAGAAGGGATCTTGTTCATGAAGTTCAAAAGACTTTACATTCGTTTAAATCAATCGGAGTTAGATACGGCAATTACCAGATATCATTTTGAAAATCAAAAATCTCTATTTTTAGACGTATATGAAAAGCTGGTGCGGAAAATTGACCCGGTTTTATACTATGAATACGATTTTCCGGAAAAGCATCGTATGATAACAGTTATTTCTCTGGGTTCCTGGCCGGATACTGCAATAGAATCCTACCAGCTTCAGGAACATTTCTCAGAGGCCTACGCCGTAGAGTGCATCAGTCTGGAGCTATTATCGCAAACCTATAAACACCTAAAAGAAATCGTACATCGGGAGCAACGCTGCTTCTTAGAGGAAATGCTGTTTTGCAACGAAGAAGAGCTGACAAAACTGATTCCCACGCTAAAAGAACGCTGGGAATCTTTTCCTGTTTCTATTAATGATTCTAATGCCCTGCTGCCCTCCAAAACTGTTGTTTTTTACGGAAAGCTCGGCATGCAGGGACAGGTCTGTCCACATATTTGCAGAGAATGCAAAAATACGGACTGTTGCTTCCGAAATGTTTCAGGAGAATAATATTATGACAATCAAAGAATACTTAAAAGAACATATTTTGATCATGGACGGCGCCATGGGAACTTATTTTGACTCCCTTGCATCAGAAAGAGGGAGAATCGCCGAAGAAGGCAATGCATTAACGCCGGATCTGATAAAATCTATCCACCGTGAATATCTGGACAGCGGCGCCAGACTCCTTCGCACCAATACCTTTGCCGTAAACCGCGCATTGGCATTATCGAAGGGCATTACCGACACGCAAAAACAGAACAACTTTATCCGCGACCTGATTACTAAAGGGTATCGTATTGCGAAAGAAGCAATTTGTGAAAGCGGATACCAGGCATGGATTGCCGCCGACATCGGCCCCGTAGCCGAATATCTGTTTCAGGAATATGAATACAATGAACGGAATGAATATCAGTTTGTGATTGATACTTTTTTAGAATGCGGTGCGGATATCTTTACCTTTGAAACGTTTTCCGATATTACCCTTATCAAATGGGCTGCTGATTACATCAAAAGTAAAAACCCGGATGCTTTCGTCATGGCATCCTTCGCCATCAATCGAAATGGCTACACCAGCAGAGGGTTAAGCATGAAACGTCTCTTCCAGGAAGCTTCCCAGGCAGAACATATTGACAGCTACGGCTGTAACTGTCTCATTGGTGCAGGTCATATGTATGAAGTTCTGAAAAAACAGCATTTATCTGCGGATAAATACATACAGATTCTGCCAAACAGCGGCTACCCGCAGATTGTCCGCGGACGAACGATTTACTCCGATGCCATTTCCTGGTATGCAGAGAAAATGCTGGATATCGCCCAAACCGGAGTTAATATACTCGGCGGATGCTGTGGTACTACTCCCAAGCATATTCAGGCTCTCAGTAAAAATATCGGGAGCCAAAAACCTTACGACAAAAAAACGTTCATAACGGAACAATCCGGGAATACTGTTTCCAAAACAAGAAATAATTCCTTTATGGAGAAACTGGAACAGGGCAAAACTGTCATTGCCGTGGAACTTGATCCTCCTTTTGATCAAAATGCGGAAAAACTATTGGAGGGTTCCTTTTTATTAAAAGAACACGATGTTGACATTGTCACGCTGGCGGACTCCCCGCTTGCGAGAGCAAGGGCTGACTCCGTTCTGCTGGCCAGCAAAATATCCGCCATGGTAGATATTCCTGTCATGCCTCATATTGCATGCCGTGACCGTAACCGCATCAGTATGCACTCTACTCTGTTGGGCGCACATATCAATGGTATCAGAAATCTGATGATCGTTACCGGCGACCCTGTTCCCAGCGGCGAACGAGATAATACCAAACCCGTATTTGACTTCAACTCCATTCGTTTCATGGAATATATAAAAGAGTTAAATACAGAACTTTTCGGGCAGGATGCTCTATCCTACGGCGGCGCACTAAATCAAAATCAGGCAAATCTGGATAAGATCATTGAACGAATGCAGAGAAAAATAGATGCCGGAGTTTCCTGGTTTTTGACTCAGCCCATATACTCTGATGAAGATATCGAAAGAATCCGCATCATGAAATCCAGATTGAACACGAAGATCCTTTGTGGTATCATGCCTCTGGTAAGCTATCGCAATGCCATGTTTATCCATAATGAAATGCCGGGAATCAGAGTTCCCGACGAGGTTATTGCCCAGTATCAGCCTGACATGAGCCGTAAAGAAGCTGAAGCCGTGGCAAAAAGTGTTGCCTTATCCGTAATAAAAAGACTAAAAAGTGTGGCGGACGGCTACTATTTTATGACACCATTCAATCGTGTCTCACTGATCTGCGATATCATTGACCATATGGAGGATACCAATGACTAAACAGGAATTATATGCTCTGATAGAAAAGCATCCCTTGTATCTCGATGGCGCCACGGGCAGTAACCTGCAAAAAGCAGGAATGCCTTCGGGTATTTGTCCCGAAATGTGGATCTTACAGCATCCGGATATTTTAATAGATTTGCAAAAACGCTTTGTACAGGCAGGTACACAGATCTTATATGCACCAACCTTTTCCGGCAACCGCTTAAAATTGAAGGAATATGGTCTGGAACAGCATATTGTGGTCATAAACAAACAACTGGTAGAATTATCAAAACAAGCTGCCAACGGGCAGGCTTACATTGCCGGTAATCTGACTATGACCGGAGAAAGTCTGGCGCCCATGGGCAGCCTGGAGCTGGAAGCTCTTATAAATATTTACAAGGAACAGGTATCCATACTCTGCGAAGCAGGTGTGGATCTGTTTGTCGTGGAAACTATGATGAGTCTGGCGGAGACAAGAGCCGCCCTCATTGCCATCAAGGAGACCTGCGATCTTCCTGTCATCACTTCTATGACCTTTAACGAGGATGGGAGAACCTTATATGGAACAGACCCGGAAACTGCTGTGGTCGTACTGCAGAGTCTGGGCGCAGACGTGGTCGGTGTCAACTGCTCTACCGGTCCGGGCGAAATGACAGAAATCGTACATCAGATGCGTACCTATGCCAACGTCCCCATTCTGGCAAAACCGAATGCAGGACTGCCGAAACTGATCAATGGAGAAACCGTCTATGATATGACTGCAGATGAATTTGCCTCCTTCGGTCCCGCTCTGCTCGAAGCCGGCGCATCGATACTTGGAGGCTGCTGCGGCACTACGCCAGAGCATATTGCGAAACTGGTACAGGCTACCAAAGGCATCACTCCCTTCCCGGTCAATACGACACCGCACAGAATACTGGCATCAGAGCGAAAAGTACAGGAAATACAGTTGGACGGTTCCTTTCTTATTATCGGCGAACGTATCAATCCAACCGGTAAGAAAAAGCTGCAGGCCTCTCTTCGTGAGGACAGCATGGATATTGTCACGGAAATGGCTGAACAGCAGGAGGAAATGGGCGCAAACATTCTCGATGTCAATATGGGTATGAACGGTATCAACGAAAAAGAAATGATGCTCAAAGCCATCGATACTATTACTATGACTACCAGCCTGCCCCTTTGTATCGATTCCAGTCATGTAGATATCATTGAGACAGCGCTTCGCCATTATCCTGGCCGTGCGCTGATCAATTCGATCTCTCTGGAAAGAGAAAAATTTGAAAGGCTTCTTCCTGTCGCAAAGAAATACGGGGCGATGTTTATTCTGCTCCCGCTTTCCGATGAAGGAATACCAAAAAACATAGAAGAAAAGAAACAGATTATTCACACGATCTTAGACCGGGCGCTGGAGCTTGGTCTGCACAGGGAAGATATTATCGTTGACGGTCTGGTGGCTACGGTAGGTGCAAATAAACGCGCAGCCATTGAAACCCTTGAAACCATTGCGTACTGTAAACAGGAATTGGGTCTGGCTACGGTGGGCGGCCTGTCAAACATTTCCTTCGGTCTGCCAAACCGGGGGTATGTCAATGGCGCCTTCGTTACCATGGCGATTCACAATGGTCTGACCATGGCGATTGCCAATCCATCCAGCGAAATCATGATGAATCTCGCCTACGCCAGCGATCTGCTGCTGAACAAAGAAGGAGCAGATATCCGCTATATTGAACGCATGGGCAAGCTGGCAGCCGCAAATGCCGATAAATCAGGTAATGAAGCAGATGGCAAAACCGCTGGAAAAGAGGGCGCTTCTGCAAGCGGAAGCGACAGTAAAACCGCCGTTTATCAATGTGTCTTAAAAGGAAATAAAAAATCTATTTTAAATGAAGTAAAACAGGCCCTTGATTTGGGAAAAGACCCCGACAGTATCATAAATGAGGACTTGATACCTGCCATCAATGAGGTGGGCGCGCTGTTTGAAAAACAGATCTACTTTCTACCGCAGCTCATTGCCAGTGCGGAGGCCATGAAAACCGCCATTGAATATGTAGAACCTATGCTGTCCTCTGATGACAGCGACGGCCCAAGGGTCACGATCGTCATTGCCACGGTAGAGGGCGATATTCATGATATCGGAAAAAATCTGGTGGCTTTGATGTTGAAAAACTATGGATTCCGGGTCATTGACCTGGGAAAAGATGTGGCAAAGGAAAAAATCGTGCAGACCGCAATCGAAGAAAATGCCGACTTTATTGCTTTGTCGGCGCTGATGACCACCACTATGATGCGTATGAAAGATGTGGTGGAGCTTGTGCATGAAAAACATCTGAATACAAAGGTCATCATCGGCGGCGCTGTCATTACACAGAGTTTTGCTGACGAGATCGGAGCGGACGGATATTCCAAGGATGCGGCTGATGCAGTAAAGCTGGTACAGCGACTGTGCCAGGAATAAGATTAAAAAAAGTACTCTCTGCAGCACATTTTAGAGAGTACTTTTTTAGCTATTCTTAATTTCATGATTATTAATGAGCTTCCAGCCACCCCAGTATATCTTCATAAACAGTCTGCCGGTCTGTTTCATTCAAAATCTCATGGCGATCATTTTCATACAGTTTCAGGCTCACGTCTTTAATCCCTGCTTTTTTATATGTCTCACTGACCTCTGTTACGCTTTTTCCAAAGTTTCCTACGGGATCATCAGCGCCTGCTACTACAAACAACGGTAAAGCTTTCGGAATTTGCTCTACATGAGTCTGTGCGTACTGGATTCCGCAGAACATCTGATAATAAGCATTTACGGTAAACTGGAAAGTACACCATGGATGCGCCCGATATGCATCCACCACAGCCTCATCCTTTGTCAGCCAGTCTTTATCTGTTCTCGCCGGCTCAAACTTTTTATTATAGGAGGCAAATGCCATATTATCTACGAAATTGCTTCGATGTCTCCAGCCTTTAAATCTGGCGATCGTCTTACAGATCGCTTTTCCGGCAGTAAGCACAGCTCCCGGCTGTAAACCGGTTCCCATCACAATGACGCCAGCCAAGCCCTCTCCGTGCATCTCCATATACTGTCGTATCAGAAATGATCCCATACTGTGTCCCAGCATAAAATATGGGATATCCGGATATTTTTTCTGAACCATCCTGCGAAGGCGATGAATATCCCCGATCACACATTCGTTTCCATTGGGATGTGCAAAATATCCATGATCTTCTTCTGACTGTACAGACTGACCATGACCCAGATGATCATGGCCTACTACATAATATCCATACTCTGTCAGGAAGCTGGCAAATCCATCATACCGGTCTATATATTCCACCATACCATGACAGATCTGTAAGATCGCTTTTATCTCTCCTTCCGGTTTCCATTCAATACCATGTATCTTTGTCACGCCATCCGTTGATGCAAATGTAAAATCCCTCTTTACCATATAGTCTATTCCTCCACTTCTGCCCAGCCAAAGGAACATTTTACAGCTTTCCTCCAGCCCTTTAATAATGTATTGCGTCTGTCCATTTTCATATCCGCATAAAAGGTATGAGACAGCGTCCAATTTTCCCTGACATCATCCAGATCACTCCAAAATCCCACTGCAATTCCTGCCAGATATGCAGCTCCCAATGCCGTTGTCTCAATGCACTCCGGCCTTAAGACATCCACATTTAAAATATCCGCCTGAAACTGCATTAAAAAATTGTTGCTGGAAGCTCCGCCATCTACTCGAAGATTCTTGATCCGCACACCTGACTCCTGTTCCATAAGCCGCAAAATATCACTGGTCTGATATGCCATGGATTCCAGCACAGCTCTGATAAAATGCTCTTTACTGCATCCCCTTGTAATGCCCACAACAGTCCCTCTGGCATACTGATCCCAGTAAGGCGCCCCCAATCCTGTAAAGGCAGGCACAACATATACGCCATTCGTATCCGTCACTGCCGCAGCATACTTTTCAGACTCCTGTGCATGTTTGATCATACGAAGCTCATCCCGAAGCCATTGAATCGCCGCTCCGGCGGAAAACACACTTCCTTCCAGTGCATATTGACAAGAACCGTCTGCCGTAGCCGCAATCGTTGTCAACAGACCATTTTCAGATGAAACTGCCCGCTCTCCGGTATTCATCAAGAGAAAACAGCCTGTACCATATGTATTTTTTACTTCGCCCTCTTCAAAGCAGCACTGCCCAAACAATGCGGCCTGCTGATCTCCGGCTGCTCCGGCAATCGGAATACATCCGCCCAAAATCCCGCTTTCCGTATAACCATATATTTTGCTGGACGGACACACTTCCGGAAGCATAGCTTTGGGAATGTTAAAATAAGCCAAAATCCTTTCATCCCAACATTTTTTGTGGATATCAAACATCATTGTCCGGGATGCATTGGTGTAATCCGTCACATGAACAGTTCCCTTTGTCAGATTCCAGATCAACCATGTGTCGATCGTTCCAAATGCCAGATTTCCGGCCTCGGCCTCTTCCCTGGCTCCTGCCACATGATCTAAGATCCAGGCAATCTTTGATACGGAAAAATATGCATCCGCCACTAACCCCGTCGTCTGATGTATATATTCTTCCATTCCATCTTCTTTTAATTTTTCAATCATATCAGCAGTTCTTCTGCATTGCCATACAATGGCATTATATACCGGCATTCCCGTATGGCGATTCCACACTACAGTTGTTTCCCGCTGATTCGTAATGCCGATTGCCGCAACATCCGCATAAGAGATTCCCATCTTGGCAATCGCTTCCGTGGCAACGCCCAATTGAGATGACCATATTTCCATTGGATCATGTTCTACCCAACCCGGCTGCGGGTAGATCTGTGTGAACTCTTTCTGTGCCACGCTGCATATATTTCCCTGTCTGTCAAACAGAATCGTTCGACAGCTTGTCGTACCCTGATCCAAAGCCATTACATATTTCTTCATCCCGCAAAATTCCCTTCTCCTCATATATTATATACACGATAACAGCCGGACAAAAGCTGCCTAAGCAAAATCGCTGATGTTCCACTGCAAGTGTCTCTTTATTATTTATTTTTTATCGTGCCGCATGATAAATTTTGATAATATCTTCTCTACCTAAAGACTTGAAACCGCCTACCGTTCTTCGTCCCATAAAGGTACACTTATAAGCCATCTCTTCAATCTGATCATCCGTCGGCTCAATCCCTAATTCCTTCAGACTTGCGGGCATATGGATGGAGCGGTAAAATTCCTCCATTGCTTCGATTCCTGCCAATGCCAATTCCTTATCATCCTTGCCTTCCGGCTCAATATCCATCACATTCACTGCAAATTTGGCAAAACGGCTGGCATCCTCTGAAAATACATAACGCGCCCAGCTTCCCCATACGGCCGCCAGACCGGCGCCATGCGCCACATCAAACATACCTCCCAATTCATGCTCGATCTGATGGCATGCCCAGTCGCCGCGCGTCCCACAGCCTGTCAGTCCATTGTGCGAAAGACTGCTGGCCCACATGATCTGAGCTCTGGCATTATAATCACAGGGATGATCCTTTAAAACCGTGGCATATTTCATTACTGTCTTTATCAGCGATTCCGCCAGCGCGTCGGTCAGATCCGTATCTCTTTCCAATGTAAAATAACGCTCCATGGTATGCATCATAATATCCACACATCCACTCATAGTCTGATATTCCGGCAGAGAATAGGTCAGCTCAGGATTCATAACCGCAAATTTGCAGCGGCATAGATTAGAATTCAATCCTCTTTTCAATCCGCCATTCTCATTTGTAATAACAGAGGAATCGCTCATTTCGCTGCCTGCTGCCGCAATCGTCAGCACTGCGCCTACCGGCGCACATGCCTTCGGCGTCCTGATATGGTCATAGAAATCCCACACATCGCCTTCATTGGCAATGCCATATGCAATGGCTTTTGCCGAATCGATGACACTGCCGCCGCCAACTGCCAACAGGAAATCCACACCTTCTTTTTTGCAGAGTTCAATTCCTTCGTATACTTTTGAGATCCGGGGATTCGGCACTACTCCTCCCAGACTGACATAGGAAATATCTGCCAGCTCCAAAGATTCATAGATGCGATCCAGCAAACCACTGCGTTTCGCACTGTTTCCGCCATAGTGAACCAGAACCTTTTTACAATTCTGTGCCCGGACCAGCTTTCCCACTTTGCTCTCCGCTTCCTTTCCGAAAACAACCTTTGTCGGTGTAAAATACTCAAAATTTAACATACTGTAATTTCCGCTTCCTTTCCAAATACTGCTTGTCTTATAAAAGTCAATTCCTATATTGCCTTGCGTTTAAACTCATCTATCTCAGCGTCTCAGATGTTTCTCCCATCACAGCACCATCTTCACACCGCCATAGATTCCTGCATCATTTCCCAAAGTGGCCAAAGCAAACTGCGTTTCCCTTGACGCATGAAATGCATACTGTTTAAAGTATTTCTGAATCACATCCGTAAGGATCGTACCTGCTTTAGACACGCCTCCCCCGATTACAAATACCTGCGGATTGGTCACACAGGCAACATTCGCACATGCCTTGCCAAGCATTCTGCCCAAATCTTCCACCAATGAAATGGCAAAGGCATCTCCCTCTTTTGCAGCGTCAAAAATATCCTTAGAAGTAACATTTTCACATTTCCGAAGTACCGTTTCATCATCACATGCAGCCAACTTTTTCTTCGCTACTCTGGCAATTCCATTTGCTGATGCATACTGTTCCAGGCAGCCGCGTTTTCCGCATCCGCAAACATCCGTTTCATCATCATTGACCGGAAAATGTCCAATCTCTCCTGCGGCTCCATTGCTTCCGGCCACAATTTTTCCATTAATGATGATTCCGCCTCCGACACCGGTTCCCAGGGTAACCATAGCTACACTGTCATAACCAGCTCCGCCGCCGCGATACATCTCCCCCAGCGCTGCCACATTAGCATCATTTCCGGCTTTACACGGAAGCCCTGTGATCTCAGTTACCCGCTCCTCAATGTTAAAGACTCCCCAGCCGAGATTTATACATTTCAGCACATCGCCCTTCTCCGTAACAGGACCCGGCACACCAATACCAACACCTGCGATCTCGTCCATGGCAATCTGCTCTGTTTCAATCTTTTTCTTAATGGAAGCCCCGATATCCGGCAGGATATTTGATCCATTGTCCGAAATATCTGTCTTGATCTCCCATTTATCCAGCAATTCTCCCTCTGTAGAGAAAAAACCCATCTTTACAGTTGTTCCCCCCAGGTCTACACCAAATGCATATTTTTTCATTGCGCACCTCCAGATAGTAATAAAATTATATGTTGTTTTGATTCTGTTCCGCTATAAGCTCCTGTTCCTGCTTTTTCATAAGCTTAAATTCCCAAACCGCCATTAAAATGGTAACTATCACAGACAACAGATCTGCGATTGGAGCCGTATACAAAAGTCCCAGTACGCCCATAAACCGCGGCAGAATAATCAGTAACGGCAGAAAGAATATGATCTGCCGGGTCAATGACAGAAAAATGCCCTTTTTCGGTTTTCCGATAGACGTAAAAAAGGTAGATGTAATCGGTTGTAAAAAGTTGATCCAGGTAAAGAACAAAAATATCCGGAAAAACATGATTCCAAAGGAAAAATACTCTTCTGAATTGCTTCCGAACATCTCCAAAAGCTGTCGTGGAAATACCTGAAACAACACAAACGCCAAAATCGAAATAATCATTCCGATCGTCAATGCCAAACGATAGGTCTCTTTAACGCGCCGATATTGTCTTGCACCATAATTAAAGCTTTGTATCGGCTGACTGGCCTGTGCCAGTCCGATGACGACGGAAAAGAAAATCTGATTCACTTTTATGACAATTCCTGCACATGCCAGAGGAATCGCCTCCCCATATACAGATAACGCGCCATAATATGTCAGCGAATTGTTCATCACGACCTGTACGATCATGATAGCAATCTGATTGCAAAAAGACGCCATACCAATGGAAATGATACCTTTCGTATGGGTCCAGCGAATCTTCAGATGTTTCATACAAAGCGGTACTGTTTTATAATGCCTCAAATATAAAATAACCATAATACCCGATATGATTTGTCCAATGATAGTCGCCCATGCAGCGCCCGCCATACCCCATTTAAATCCCATTACAAAAATGGCATCCAATATGGTATTGATGATCGCACCTGTCAGATTGCACGCCATGGTCATTTTAGGGCTGCCATCCGCACGAATCAAATGACCGCCGCCTGTAGTCAATATTAAAAATGGAAATCCAATAGATGTGATACGCACGTAAGTCTGTGCATAAGGCAGTACGTCCGACGGCGCGCCAAATCCCTTCAGCATAGGCGTTAAAAAAAGCTGTGTCACAAGACACAACAATGCTCCGCTGGCAAAAAGCAGCACAGCCGCATTTCCGATATAGTAAATTGCCTTTTCACGATTTCCCCGCCCCATAGTCAGATTAAAGCAGGAGGCGCCGCCTATGCCAAATAATAATGCCAGCGCCACGCAGGAGGTTGTCAGCGGAAATGCAATATTTGTTGCCGCATTTCCCAATGTGCCTACAGCCTGTCCGATAAATAACTGATCTACAATATTGTAAAGTGCGCCAATTACCATGGCGATAATGCTTGGAATCGCAAATTTTAGCATCAGCTTGGGTACCGGAACACTTCCCAAAGGATTACTTTTTACATGTTCTTCCATATTCCATCAAACTCCTTATCTTTCCCCATCAACGAATTACCATGGGTTATCATCCTGAAATCCCCATACAAACAAGGCCTCCACATCTTCATCCCACACATCTGAAGGCTTGTATTCCCTCAGCATATCTATCAGAATCTTCTCTCTCTCATCAGATGCCTCATGATTGTCCAGCTTCTCAAAGAGCAGCTCTTTTAACTCCTCAATTCTTTGGATTCCATCAGGCATCTCTGCCTGCAGCCGATGCAAAAGAAGTCCGATTGCATATGCAGCCTCATAATTTCCTGTTATGATATTCACATCCCGCAGTGTCTTTCTAATCACAGCATCTCTGGCTATGGACCGAACCATATCTTCTCCCGCCTTTCTATTCTCCCGTATTATCTCCACTTAGCACAATGCCGGCGCATCATCCGACATACGCTGCCAGACTACAAAATGACTGGTGTAAAATCATCTGTATCCCCGCAGAATCGTCCCTCCATCTGCCTTGCAATTTTCTCCATGATTGGTTTTGCCAAAGCAAAGCTATCCGGATACACGTTCACATAAAACAGAGATCTTGTCTGATTCTGAGCCAAAAAGTCATTGCTGTACGCATCGTTCAGATCCACCTGCGTTTCTTCCAAATCAATCGTTTTTCCGTCCGACAATGTGATTTCCAGCACACCCGCAGCTTCCCAGATCTCCAAACTGACAGCTTCTTCCATATCTAATACATTTTTTATGTCCCGCACTCCTATATTCTGGCGGGACATAAACAGCCACTGAGACGGATATTTGATTGTGTTTGCTTTTTGCTCTCTGATTTTCTTTAATTTTGATTTATTCTTCATATTGGCTTCTCCCATATAAAAAATATTATAACACTAATGATAGAAATTTCTACGAAAAGATTACATATAAAAGTTATTCTATTGCAAAATCAAATTTATTCTCTATGTAAACAATATAATTTTCAAGCTTTGACATTTTAGTTAGCCAATAGATGCCTTACAACTATATAAACAATATATAAAATTACTGCTATTGCACAGATATTAAAAAACCAATAGCAGATGGAATCCATGGCATTTCTTATTTTTTTAATAATTACCCAAAACTTTAACTGGCTGTTTTTTGGTGCAAAAACGCTTAAAAGGACAAGAACAATCAACACAATAAGTACAATAATAAATATTTTCATATCTGTAATATCATTTCTCCTATCTTTCAAAAAATCTCTGCTGTCAGGAACGATTCACAAATCTCATTAACAAATTTATTCGTTTTGTAAATTAAAATAAAACAATAACGCACAATGTAAAAACCTCTCTTACCCGTCCTTACATTGTGCGCCAGTTAAAAACACATTCTTTTTTTGCCTGTATTCAAAACTATTTTTCGACTATGCTTTAAAATTCATATGGCGGATTCCCTGAAAAGTCCGCTATCACGCCATGAGCATCCTCAAGATAAAATACTTCAAATTCAGGATTATCCGCTGTCTGATAATTGTTTTTCACAATCGGATTCTCAAGTGCTGCTTCTTTGATCTCTTTATCATCAACAAACACGGCCTTGCCGCTGAGACGAATCCATTCAAAATCAGGAGAAGACACGCTGATCTGAATATAAGGATTAGTCTTAAGCTCCTTGTAAACCTCCTTAAAATTGCCGGTGTTAAACCATAATTTTCCGTCTTTCTCAAAGCTGAACATAAATGGGCGGCATTTTGCCTTGCCGTCAAGACTCACTGTTGCAAGATACTGAACCGGATTTGCTGTCAAAAATTCTGATACTTTACTCATTTTGATTACCTCCAATATATTTGTCATCGTACAAAAAATGCATTTGCTTTGTTGTAACAAAGTTGCTTACATCTGTAGATTAACACATCTTTGTTGTAATGTCAACACATACAACTCCTTTTCTGTTCTAATTATTATATTTAACTATTTCCGGTAAAAAATGCGGCATCATTGCGCCTGCACCAGAAACATGCTAATATATTTGAATAAAAACTTTTATGAAGATATACCATGAAATTTATGTTGCTCCAATCTATAATTAATGATATGAAAAAGTGCATCTGACAGAAAGGAATGTAAACCAATGATAGTCCTTGAGCAAGGTACGGAAAAATACAAAATCAAACTGGAAATACTCACAACCAATGGCCGCGGCATCAACGTTTTTATTACGGGCGGCGATACGCCTCATGTAGGCGCAGTGGCATTAGCAGTTCCGTCCAAAAATGCCGCCACTGCCCAACGCACCTGCGATATCAATATCATTACCGCTTATGGGCACAAGGACCGCTTTCTGGCGGAAAAAGCTGCTGACCGCATTTGCCGAACCACCGGGGAAATCGTATCTGTAACCGCCGGTGTCCATGTTGACAACGCCACAAAAGAGGACCTGCAGATATTGATCGATAATACCATGCAGGCCACTGAGGAATTTTTAACACAATACTTGAAACAATAGATTATACACTTTGCAGGCAAACGGATTCTCATGAAAAACCTGTGAAGATCCCTTCAGCCCGAAATAAAATAAACTAAGAACATAAAGTAAGGGCTGAAAGCTCATTAGAAGCCTTCAGCCCAGTCATTATCATAGAAGATCAGTATTTACAGCCTTTTATTCACACACTCGTTTTTGCTTAAACGAACAATCTGTACTTAAACTAACAAATTATTTATCAAGATCTCCTTTTATTGTGATAGTAACCGTCTCTTCTCCATCGATAACTTCCTTTTCAACCTCTATATTATCCTCATATCCCGGCGCTACCACTCCATGGAATTCCGTATCATCATCTTCATAATCGTAGTGTGTGCTTCCATCCTCGTCCTTCGTAACTGTCATGTCTAAGATCTTCTGC
>CAZLZX010000003.1:0-31716 GCA_964564095.1 uncultured Eubacterium sp.
GTGATAAAGTCTGTATAATTCGTTTTTAATCCGTGATAGAGATCAAATCCGTTTCCTGTCACGAGAATATTATTTGTTTCTTTCATGTTGCTACCTCAAATAAGAATACTTTTTTCTTAAGTATAAAAAAGACAGGGCATTTTTTCAAGAGAAGTGTGAAGTATGTTGATAAATTTTATCTGATATTTTAGAAAAACAAAGTTGACAATAATACATGGAGTTAGGTTATGCTAATTTCTGGTAATATTTGTTAACTTTGGTTTGACTGTAATAAATACAACAATTCCATAGTTACTTGATTATTTTATTAACAGGAGGAAAGGATTTATGAAAAGAAAGCGTTTGCTAGTATGGATGCTTGCCGCTTCTATGGCATTCACTCTTTTGCCGGCTACTGCTTTTGCAGCAAAAGGGGATTTAGGAGGCACTGAGGATGCAGGAGGCCAAGGCGGTCAAGGAGGCCAAGGCGGTCAGGGAGGCCAAGGCGGTCAAGGAGGCCAAGGCGGTCAGGGCGGTCAGGAAGGTCAAGGCGGTCAGGGCGGCCAGGGCGGTCAAGGAGGCCAAGGTGGTCAAGGCGGTCAGGGAGGACCAGGCGGTGGACAGAACCAGACCCCCAGTTATTCCGGTACGGAGATAACGATTCCGGAGAATCTTTTGGATGGCAATTATACTGGTACGGCAACAGTATACCATGATGAAGAAGAAGATTTTAACGATTATGAGATTACAGTAACAGTAACCATAGAAGAGGGTAAAATGGTGGCTTTTCGTGTATCTGGTGCATCATCTGGAGATGCAGCCTACGTTGGGAAGGCTCAAGAAGGCATTTTGAATCAAATTACAAATGCTGGTGCAGCGTCTGAAACATATAAGATAGATGCGGTTTCCGGAGCTACCTGCTCAACAACCGGAATTGTACAGGGTATCAATGCAGCCCTCAAAGAAGGAGAAAGATTGTCAGGTACTTATTATACGATGGAAAGCAACGTGACATATATTCCGTCGGGAAGCTCCTTGCTCGTGACGGTACATAATCCGGAAGAGGAAGATGATTATAATCTCTCTCTTTCTTATGGAGTCGGAAAGTTCTCTGACAAGCTAGAACCGACGGACAAGTATTGTTCTGTGGAACTGGTGGATGAGACAGAGAGCGAAAAGATTTATAAGGTTACAATGAAGCCTGGCGTATATCATGAGATCCAGGATGACGACATCATACATAAATTATATGTGAATGCCCCGGGAACATCTCTGGCAGTGGCGGTCAATGGCGAAAATGTGGGATCCTTCATGATCAAATCAAGTGCGGTTCCATCTATTACGAATAATGTTCTGTCTCTGAAGGGAGGCAATGGCGAGACACTGGCTGAATATCTGGACATGATTGATGAAGTGACAGTTTCCTACTTAGATGAAAATGGGGAGGAAGTGGAGAAAACCTATACCACACAGTGGCAGCATGATATGGAGCCGGCATTTACTGGCAGCGATCTCTTCAATGCGGATGGAAGTATCAATTTTTCCGTAGTTGCTATGGTTACCAAGCAGGGAGAAGATTTCGAAGCGATAAAGGATGAGAATGGAAATAATGTGACAGAGGACGTTGCAGTATTCCCATATGGCGCAAATGGCGATTATCGAATTAAAGTCACAGCGGGGAACGGATACGAAGCGGTAACTGCGGATGTAGGGGCATCCTATGTGGCAGATGAGCCGGAAAATAATGGTCAGGAGATCAATAAACCGGCGGCGGACAATCAGGAAACAAATAAACCGGAAAGCGGCAAATCGACAACAAACGGTACGTCAAAAACCGCTAAGACTACCGCAGCAAAAACTTCCGATGAAATGAATCCATTTTTATGGATTACCATCATGGTTGCTGCAGTTGGCGGCGTAGTAATGACAAGAAAGAAAATTGTAAGATAATCAAATGGTAATTGAGCCTGTGAATAGAAAGTCAAGTATTGATTGACAGATATTCGCAGGTTCTTTTTTTATGATTACCGGTCTGTCCGGTGTGTAATGAACCAAAATAATAAGGACAATTATTAAGAATGTACTTTGCCAAAGAACTGACTAGGAAAAACCATCAAAAAATGTTATAATCGTAAACAGCATAAGTTTCACGAAGGAAGTGATAGTATCTTGTATGGTACTTACCAGTCGATGTACCTTATCTTTCCAGGTGGAAACATGTAGTTGATAAGAAAGAAGGACATATGGAATGGAAGAAGAAATCAAAGTAGCAGTACAGGAAGAGAGCGCAGCAGAGCCAGTTGAAATACAGGCGGAAGAAAATGCAGCAGAGCCAGTTGAAATACAGGCGGAAGAAAATGCAGCAGAGCCAGTTGAAGCACAGACGGAAGAGAAGGAGACAGCGGCTGAGAAAGAAGCAGAGCCAGTTGAGACGATGGCGGATTTTGCCAAAGAGCTGGAAGAATCTTATAAGCTGATGGGCGATGGAGAGTATGACACGGATACATTGCTGGCATGGCAGAAAATCCAGGAATATCTGGAGTCAAAGGAAATTTTGACAGTAGAGATTTCCGGCATTGTAAACAAAGGAGTGATCGCACTGGTAGAGGGCATCCGCGGCTTCGTTCCGGTATCACGTCTGGATATCAAACCGGTTGATGACACCAATCCGTGGCTTGGCAGAGAGATTCGTGTGCGTGTCATTGAAGCTAATATGGAAAAAGGCAAACTGGTGCTTTCTGCAAGGGAAATCTTAAGGGAAGAGGCAGCAGAAGCAAAGAAATTGAAAATAGCAGACATTAAAGTCGGAGAAGTTCGTGAGGGAACCGTAGAATCCTTACAGACCTATGGTGCGTTTATCGATCTGGGGGATGGCATCAGCGGATTGCTTCATATTTCACAGATCAGTGAAAAACGTATCAAACATCCGAAAGCAGTGCTGGAAGAAGGACAGAAAGTAACGGTTAAGGTTATCAAAAATCAGGATGGAAAAGTGGGACTCAGTATGAAGGCTCTGATCGAAGCGACAGAAAAGGAAGAGGAAGCAGAGCACATTGAAATTCCAAAATCCGAATCTATCAGTACATCTCTGGGCGATTTGCTGAAAAATATTAAGCTGTAGCAGAAAAAGAAAAGATTGACAGAAAAATACACTACGAGATTTTAGAGAGGAGTGTATTGTGTATGAAAACAGGCATCAGGATAATATAGAACTGTTTTTGTGCATGGTACGGAGATATTATGAGTAAAGAACAAAATCAGGTTCCGGACACTACGGAGGATTTTCTTCGCATAGGTAACAATGTTTTGGACGAAGCGACTTTTTATGAAGTAAAACAGTATTTGTATCCAATCGTAAAACGACGTGGAATTATGATCGGTTCTATTATTGCAGTTGTTGTCGGATTTATACTTTTCCTGATGCATAAACAGGTCATTGGAATTGTGCTGGTAGTATTTGGCGTCATGTTTCTGATGGACAGTCTGACTGTGAAAAATAAGGCAGCCAGAAGGGCTGTGGAGCAGATCAAACATGCAACCGGAAAGGATCACTGCACTTATACGTACACATTTTCAGACACGGAGGTACAGGTGCGCTGTGTAGAAACAGGTATGACAGAGCAGATTCCTTTTGAGGTTCTTACCAGAAGAGCAGAAACCAAAAATACGGTAGTATTATTTACGAAACAGAGTCGAATGGTAATTATCCGTAAAAATGCTATTGGTGCACAGAAAATGGAAAAGCTTCTGAAATATCTGGATGAAAAGTGTGTAAACATGCAGGAAGTAAATGCATAAATTTGTCTGAGAAGGTACAAATTTGAAAAGCTGATATTTATAGCAATGAAAAGGCTATAGATATCAGCTTTTATGTATCATAGGCTATCAGCAGTGTGAACAGTTCAATATTAATTAGAGCGTGAAGGCTGCATATTACAGGTTTCATTTGAAACGTCATGATAAATTTTCAGATTATCACTATGTGCACCTGCAATCAAAATAAGACCATATTCTTCTGCCAGGTCTACGGACTGTTTTGTAGGCGCTGCCTTGCTGATGAATATTGGAATACGGGCGCGTATGACCTTTTCGACCATATCCGTAGGAACACGTCCGCTGGTAAAGATCATGGTATGAGTCAGATCGATGTGATTTTTCAATCCCAGCCCGATGACCTTATCGATAGCATTGTGGCGTCCGATGTCTTCACAGCAGTAAAGAACCTTATCTTTTTGTGCCAGAAAACTGCTGTGGGTGCCATAGGTCTGCTTATGCAGCAGCGTATCCTTTTCAAATTCTTCAGCCAGTTTAAAAACCCACTCTGTTTTCCAGTCAATGGGAGTCAAGGGTTTGATAGATTCCCCTGATTTCCAATAAATGCGGTTATTTGTGCAGCAGGTAGGAACCTGTATATCCGGTTGAAACCTGTCCGATGAAACGTTATGTTTCAAAAAGATTTTCGCTGTGTGTCCGGTTTCACACAGATAAAAATAGTCAATATCATCAATGCCTTTGATGATGCCCTCACTGTACAATCTTCCGAGTACCAACTCTTCCAGATTGGTAGGAGTGCAGGACAGACTCATAACCAGCATGTCGTTGATATATACATTAAGCTGATGCTCTGTTAAGAGTTCCTCTTCTATGTGAAGCTGCGTTCCCTCCGGCAGTATTTTGATAGAGCGCTGCAGAGTAGAAGGCGAAAATATGTGGTTTTTTATGTTGGATGTGTAATCGTTTTTCATTTCTGTATGCTCCATTACTATTTAGCCAAAAAGCGGTTAAATGTTTCATGGAGAGCCTTAAAATCTGCAATACCAAGATCGTAGAGCTGCTGTTCCACGGCTCTGTCCATAGTGTAGGTGCTCATTTTGGGTGGATTGCTGGGCGCAAAAATAAAGGCTTTTCCTTCCTTTTCTAATTCTGATAATTTATCCTGGCATGCTTTATACATAATGTGTCGGTTGTTTAAGGCTTCGATGGTCTTTGGATATTTCCGGCACATTCGGGTATAGAGAAAGCGCATTTTTTCGGGTGTTTTTACGAATCCCCGGGGTTTTGACAGGATAGCGATGATCTTATCACAGCCGTCATTTAATGCTTTTTGAACAGGAATTGCATCTGTGACGCCGCCATCATAGTAGTATTGTCCGTTGATTTCTATCGGTTTGCAGGCTGCCGGCAAGGCGCAGGAAGCCATGATATGACGATAGTCGTCCTGTTTCATATCCTGCTTGCTGAAGTATTCGGGTTTTCCTGTCTGAGCGTTGGTGGCAACCAGCCAGTATTCTGCCGGGTTTGCCATGATAGCCGGGAAATCGATAGGATCAGCGCCATCCGAATTGGTCAGATCTCCGTATATGTACTGTAGTCCAAAAAGATTTCCGGTTTTCAGAAAGGTCTTTAACCCAAAATACCCCGGTTCATCAATATGATCGGTGTAAAATCGGCGGTTGCGGTCTCGCTGACCGGCTACAAAAGAAGCTGCATTGGCAGAACCGGCCGAAACGCCGATACAATAGTCAAAAGAAATATTATGATCCAGAAAGGCGTCAAGAACACCTGCGCTGTAGGCGCATTTCATTCCTCCGCCTTCTACGATCAGTCCAGTTTTACTCATAGTAATCTCCGTTTATCAGTCCGCTATAGAGCGGTATATCTTTATAAATATTGAAATTGTTCTAAAAAAAGAACAAAGCGATAGCTACAGTTTAAACCAAGAAATAAATAATTACAAGTTTTACTTTCCGAAAATCAGTGCGGCCAAAAACAGTATGGTAAAGTATTCCGGACGGTAACAGGAAGCTGTGCAGCGTTTTTTCGGATTGATATACAGCATGAGCAAAAATCTACTGGTCGAGATAGGTAAGCAGTTCCTGCAGATGCTGTTCGGTATCTTTTCTGCCCAGATAATAAAGGGCGCCAAGCTTTTCCATATCCCGTTCCAGGCGTCCCACGGTAACCGGTTCGGACGGGGCTATGACAAAGATCCTTCCTTGCCGTTCCAGTTCATCAATACGATCGCAGAGGATATTATAGTTTTTCTGACTTTCATTTAAGGATTTTAAAAATTCAGGATATTTGCGATATAACCTGTTTTGAATGCGGGATTGTTTTGCGCTGGTATCCGGTTTTCGATAGGAGCGGTCACGGGTTTTTACCACAATGATCTTTTCGTAGCCTTCCTGCAATGCCCAGTCCAGTCCCATGGCGGTGGAACAGCCGCCATCCAGATAAAGCCCATCGTCAATGGGAACCATTTTTGACAGGATCGGCATACTGGCAGAGGCGCGGATCGCCTGAAAAATATCCGTGCATTTTCCCTTTTCAAAATATGCAGTTTTTCCAGTTTTGCAGTCTGTGGCGACAGCGATAAATCTTCTGTCAGGATTGTTAAAATATGTAAGATTGAATGGTTCTTCTACACGGCTGTCGTCAAAGATCAGATCAAAGCCGAAAATACCTTTATTGCGGGGCATTGCTTTGATACCCACATAGTTTGGATCAAAACGGTGTCCCAGATTGAAACGGCTGGCGCGTCCGATCTGACCGGAAACGTAATTATAGCCGTTCATGGCTCCGGCGGATACGCCGATGGTACATTCCAGATTGATATCATTCAGCATCAGAGCATCTGTAACACCGCCGGTGTAAAGCCCCCGGAAGGAGCCGCCTTCCAGCACCAGACAGCCTTTGCTGATTTTATCGGATGCCTGACCGGCGGGCAGTTTGTCAATGCCTGAATATACTTTTCTCATAATGAAACTCCTTATGATGCGAAATCTTTATTCTAATAGTTTACCACAAAATCGTAAAAATGTGTGTGGATTATGTATCCAAAAACAGCGGCTGTCTATTGACATCATTTTACAACTAAGAAAAGTGTAGAAAAATGGTTGTGAAATCAAGCAGAGGGGGTAGGATAGAGAAATTCCCAGGAAATCCTTCATGATTTCCTGGGAATGATGGAATTAAATGTCAGACTGCATGGATACTTTGAAAAGCATCATTAGAAATCTGAGGAGCACATATCCAATAATCATAGTAGTCAGTATGATCTGTATCCCTGCAAGCTGTCCGATTACGTTGGAAAGTGTTTCCTGACCGGCTGCCAAAACGTAGGCAGACATTTTCGTGGATGCCACGATTCCGATCGCCATTGGGAAGGTCATGCCCGCAAATGACGGAGAAAACGGGAATGAGAAAAACTTAGGTAGTTTATATATGACAAATGCAAGGGATGCCAGTACACACAGGTAAAGTATTGTGAGCAAAATCGGATTAGGATTTGGTATTATATTTAAGTAGCTGACCACGCAGAGACTGCAGGGTGCCAATACGATGGCCATCGTATGATAAAACTGCGGTTTGAGTTCCACCTTTATGAGTCTCCATATGATAAAAGGAATCAATACAAAATAAATGATGATTCCATAATATACAACAATGCGAAGTACGGAGTCTGCTTGCATAGCGCTGCCTACCACGCAGCTTACCATGATTCCATTATAGGTAACAAACCAGCTTGGAACAAAGGTCTGGATATTTCGCCGGATGATCAGACTGCGTATGGAAAATACTACAATGTGTATTGCATGAAGTATCAGCCCGATACTCCATAATCCTTTTCCAAGGAATGGGTAAAATTCAAAGAAATAGCTTCCCAGAATCATCATAAGCATGGTAAATCCGGCATACAGACTGCAGGGAACGGTGGTCTTATATTCCTGTCTGCAGATTGGAAAAAACCGAATCAGCTTTAGGATATAGCAGATCAGCAGGGCAGCGGCGATCCACATCATCAGATGCCGGATAAAGCTGTAGCCGATTCCGGCATAGACATTGGAAAGTGTCAGTGTACCCACAAAGGTTGGCAGGATCGGTACAGGCAGATGTTCCAGTCGCTTCATGTCAACATCCTCCTTCGTAATCAAATTCAAAGTTTTCTTTCATATGGAAAAAGTCCGAGTAATCCACATCAAGTACAGGCTTTTTAACTTTTTCGATGTTGATCTTTCGGGCAATCAACTGCAGCAGGATACCGCTGTAGGCCAGGTCTCCCTGAATGATGGCGCCGGTAATGATGCCATCCTTGTGAATGACCTTTCGATAGGAAGATTCCGTCTGTCGGCTTTCTACAGTATAAGTATCGTCCTGAGGGATAACTGTTCCCAGAGACATGGTAGGGATTCCTGCAAAGTTCATTGTTGATTTGCTGGCAAAAAAGTCTGTCATTTTCTTCGGTACACCTGCCATGTTGCTGGCGGCAATGATGCCTTCTTTTACCGCCACGGGCCAGATCGGATTTCGCCCGGATACATCTCCGGCACCGTAAATATCCGGAATGTTTGTATGTCCGCATTCATCAAATACCAGACCAAAACGGTCTGTTTCAATGCCGGAGTTCTGCAAAAAATCTATGTTGGCACGGACGCCTGCTGTAGCAATGAGGTAGCGGCAGGGAAGTATCCGGTCGTCGGAGAGGCGGACGGAGGATACATAGCCATCTGCATCCATTTGTATTTCGCTGATCATAACACCATAATATTGCCGGATGCCGTGGACATCAAAGTATTCCTGATAAGCTCTGGCAGCAGCTTGATCCAATTGTTTGGATAACAGCCATCCGGCGGTTTCTACCAGAGATGGAGTAAGGCCCAGATGAAGCAGTCCGCTGATACAGTCCAGTCCCACTAGTCCGGCGCCCATGACGATGATCTCGCCCGGTTCTGTGAGCATTTCTTTTATCGCATCAATATCTTCGATATTGCGGAATCCGATGACGTTTTTTGCCTCCCGCAGATGGGGGATTGGAGGCAGGAAGCTGTGAGAACCGGTGGCAATCAGCAGTTTGTCGTAGGATATAGATGCTCCTTTATCTGTCAGTACCAGTTTTTTTACCGGATCAACGCCTGTGCATGAGGTTTTATACATACAGTTTACCCGATAGCGGGTCTCAAAGTCGGGTTCTGCAAAGTGAAGCTGTTCTTCGTTGCGGGCGCCGCTTAAATAGTGATGCAGGATACAGCGGGAATAGATGCTGCGGTCGCGGGTAATCATGGTAATCTCCCCGGCAGGGTCCTGCCTGCGAAGCTCCCGGGCGCCGTTGATACCGGCGGCAGAAGAACCTAATATGACATATCTCATGATGGCACCTCCTCTAGGGTAATGGCATGCATTGGACATTTTTCAACACACATGGGTTTTGACGTCCCATCCGGTGTACGATGGACACACATGTTGCATTTCATGATTTCTGTTTTGCTCAGGCTGTCGTGTTTTAAGATTCCGTAAGGACATGACATAATGCACATGTAGCAGCTTGCACAGTGGTCCTTATCATATTCCACATATCCGGTTTCCGGATTTTTCTTCATGGCGCCGGTCATGCATGTATAAGTGCATTCCGGACGTTCACAGTGCCGGCAGAAGATGGGGGCAGGTTTTGTCCCGCTGTCTATTGTTACGCGACATCTGGCATCAGAGCTTTCGCTTTCATGACTGACCACACAGGCGGTCACGCAGGTCAGGCAGCCGATGCATCTGTCCCGGTCTATTTTAATTCGATACATATCTTTCCTCCTTCTCCAGACAGAAACGAACTGGGGTTGCCTTATAGGATGGCTCTTTGGAATAGCTGTCATAAAGCGAAGGGGTAAGTTTGTTGCATTCAACGTAGTGAATCGGCGCATAAAGCTCCTGGCATCGTACCCGATCGCTGAGCTTTACAAGAAAGACAGCATTATGACCGTTGACTGAAAATACCCGGATATGGTCATTTTCGTGGATTCCATGCTCGTTGGCCAAAGTGCGGTTCATATACAGATAAGCTTTTTTCAGAGAGACATCTTCTACGAATTTTACTTCCTGAGTACGACTTTGCGTATGCCACTGACCTACGCTGCCACGACCGGTATTCAGTATAAACGGAAATTCTTTTGTGGTCGGTAATGGATTTTCCCGAACATTTTCAAAAATAAACTGTGCTTTTCCAGACGGAGTAAAATAGCGTCCATCTTCATATAATCTGCGTTGTTCCTGCTCATGCCATTCATTTCGTTGTGCCGGATACGGCCATTGGATGCCGTGGGAGTTTTCAAGTTCCTCCCATATAATACCTGTAAAATCGCAAGGCATTCCTCTGGAACACTCCCGCATCAGGGCGAAGCAGTCCTTCGGGGTTTCCCATCCCTTCAGGGCATCCCCCATTCCCAGTGCTTTTCCTACGCCGTAGATCGCTTCATAATCACTGATCTCATTCTCTTCTCGCTTTAGTACCGGGCGCATGGCAGAGAAGCGGCGTTCCATGTTGATATAGGTCCCTTCCTTTTTGATGCCCGGAACCACAGGGAAAAATACGGTGCAGTCCTCGGCGCTTTCAATGGTGTCATAGATATCCTGAACTACGAACAGTTCCAGTTTTTTAACAGCTTCGGCAAAGGTCTCATTGTTTGTCCAACTGTGCCGCGGGTTTGTACATAAGATCCACAGTCCTTTGATTTTTCCGGCATTGATATCTTCGATGATCTGGTTATACGTTTTGGTAGGTTTTTCTGCCAGCATAGAGGTATCTACACCGAGGACCTCGGCGATTCTTTCCCGCCGTGCCGGGTTGGTAAAGTCTCCGCCGCCGAAGAAAGAAGCAGTATTGCTGAAGGCGCGGGAGCCCATGGCGTTACATTGGCCGGTAATAGAGTTGGCGCCACAGCCCGGCTTGCCAATATTTCCTGTCATCAGCGCCAGGTTGATGACTGCCTGAGCCGTGCGGACGGCCTCATATCCCTGATTGACGCCCATGGTCCACCAGAAGGAAACCCGTTTTCCCTTATGAATCAATTCTGTCAGTTCCAGAATCTGCTCTTTGGTAAGTCCGGTGCCTTCAACGGCACGGGACAGGGTATAAGCTTTGACAAATGCCCGAAACTCTTTAAAATGTTCCGTATGTTCTTCGATATATTCGTGGTCTATATAATCCTTTTCAATGAGCAGATTTGCGATGGTATAGAACAACAGCAGATCACTTTTCCAGTTCAGTCCGTACCAGTGATCTGCATTCATTGCAGTTTCTGATTTTCTGGGATCAATGACAATGATCTTTTTATAGGGATTCTGATTTTCCCGCACCCGTCCCCAGAGGATCGGATGTGCAACGATCGGGTTTGCACCGATGAAAATAATGGTATCCGACAGCTCCAGATCCTGCAATGTAAATCCGGGGGCGTCAAAGCCATAGCTCTGCTTGTGAGCCACCACAGCGGTAGCCATGCAGAGCCTTGTGTTGCCATCCACATTTGTCTTTAAATAGTTGCGCATGATATGTCCGAAAAGGGAAAATTCTTCCAGAGTCAGTTGGCCGGTACTGATACCGGCAACGCTTTCCGTTCCATATTTTTTCTGAAGTTCTTTTAATTTGTCAGCTACATAGGTAAAACCATCCTCCCAGGAGACTGTCTGAAAGGTGCCGTCTGCCTGGCGGATCTTTGGCAGTCTGTCCGGCTTTTTGGTAGTTTGCTGTTTGTCCAGGGACAGGCCCTTGATACAACAGAAGCCGTTATTTACCGGGTAGCCTTTTACCGGGACTACACGCTGGATTTTATTGTTTTCCACATAAAAATCCAGATTGCAGTCCAGGGCACAGTAATTGCAGGTTGATTGTATCTTTTTCATTCTCTTCTCCTTTTACAATCAGTTGACATATTTTGTGCAATGTTTGAAATCATATGCTTCCGAGTATATCTGAGGAAAAATATTGATTTTTCGTATCAGTCGAAATGGATGCCGGACCAGTAAATATTGTCTTTCATAATAGTTTCAGGCAGCAGTTCTACGCCTTCCAGCGCCCATTTTTTATATTCTTCAAAGCCTACACGGTCAATGATATATCCGATATGTTCTTTCCGTGCCGGAGCATCCGGGGAAATATATTTCTCCACAAATTTGTAAGTATTTAAAATAATTTTTATAATATTGTCCTCGTCTGCCCATACAAGGAAATCCTCGCCCAGACGCGGATTTTTCTTACCGGTTCTTCCCATAATGGAGAGCTTGTAATATTTTTTCCCGCTCCGGGTCCATGCACGGGTCGGACATTTCGTGACGCAGACGCCGCAGCCGATACATTTGTTGGCGTCTCTTACAATTTTGTAGTTTTCTACACGCAGTGCATTCACAGATAATTGTCTGCATCCTTTCACACAGGCCTGACAGTTGACGCAGCGGTAGGGGTCATATTGCGGCATAGTCATGCCGATGATCCCGAAGTCGTGCATTCTTGCTTTGGCACAGTCGTTAGAACATCCGGTACAGGCGATCTTGAAATGCAGATCATTTGGAAATACTTCTTTTTCGATCCGTTTTGCCAGTTTTGCCGTATTGTAGTTGGCAAATGGACAGACATTATTACCGATACAGGCACTGATATTGCGGGTGCCGGAGGCAGGGTAACCGGTATTTGGATCTACCTGGTTGATTTCCAGCATTTCAATGATCGGCTGAAGCTTTTTGTTGATGGCGTCCATATCTTCCAGATGGATTCCTTCGATCTCAAAGCCTTGTCTGGTGGTCAGATGCACATAGCCGTTTCCGTATGTCTGTGCGATTTCCTGTACCATGCCCAATACTTCTGCATTGAGATAGCCGCCCGGTACACGGATACGGGAAGCTCCGATTCCCCGCTCCTTAGAAACACGGAATGCATTTTTCTTTAATTTTTTTGTATTAACATCCAGTCCCATTGCCTTTCCTCCTAGTCAATCAGATTTTTGCCTTTTGTATAGTTGAATACCGGACCATCTAAGCAGATATAGGTATCTCCGATTTTGCAGTGACCGCATTTTCCCAGACCGCAGCACATTTTCCGCTCGTGGGAGATCCAGATATTTTCCTCCGGAATACCCAGTTTTAAAATTTCCATAACGGTAAACCGGATCATGATTGGCGGACCGACACAGATAAAAGCAGTGTTGGAAATATCTTCAAATGTAAGTTGCGGAATATATTTCGTTACCATACCCACCGGTCCCTCATAGCCTTCCGGTGCGGTGTCTACTGTCTGGATGACATGGATCTGATTTTTCCAGAAAGCAAAATCTTCCTTAAAAAGTACATCTTTCGGAGATTTGAATCCGGCGATCAGTGTGGTAGATATAGCATCCTGTGGATGATGGGCAAAATGTTCTACTACACCCCGGACCGGAGAGAGTCCGGTGCCGCCTGCTATGATGACCAGCTCTTTTCCTTTATAGTTTTCCATATCAAAGCCGTTGCCGTAAGGACCGCGGATACGGAGACGGCGCCCGGCATAATGTTCAAAGATTTCATTTGTGACCTTTCCCACACGCCGGATCGTGAAATCAACGGTGTCATCTGCAATGCCGCTGACGGATATTGGCGCTTCGCCGTATTTTGGAACGGAAATTTCAAAAAATTGTCCTGGTTTTACATCGCCGGAAAATTCCATGCGGAAGGTATATTCCAGATCTGTATGGCGGATGACTTCCCGAATCAGGGATAACTGTGGAATGTATTCGTTTTTCACTGCTTTTCCTCTCCTTTCGCTAAACGGTTGATACAACTGGAATAGGAAATGTATTCCGGACAGACAGAGTCGCATCGTCCGCATCCTACGCACATGGGATAGCCAAACCGTTTTTCGTAGTCGTATATTTTGTGCATGACTTTAAATCTCATACGTTCACTTTTTTTCTGGCGGAAACCGTGACCGCCAGCCATATCGGTATAACCGTCTACCTGGCAGGATGCCCAGACACGGCGGCGTTCGCCCACATTTTCATTTTCCTTGTAGTAAATATCCTGCATGGTAAAACAGGAGCAGGTTGGACAGACAAAGTTGCACCGTCCGCAGGCGATACAGCGTGTGTTGTATTCTTCCCAAATATCACTCTTGAAAGTTTCGTTAGAGAGATGCTTTGGAAGGGTAACAATTTCGGTATTGGAGGCTGCAAAATCCGGTACAATATCTGCCGGTACGGAATTGCTGATATATTGCTTCAGCTCATCGCAGTGAAAATCGGCATAGACCGTGTCGCCATTTATTTTTAAATAAGCGTCATAGTCATCGGTGCGGTTGGTTCCCATGCTGACGCAGAAGCCCGTATCGCAGCTTTCCGGGCAGCCCATCAGTACAAACTGTGTGTTTTTTCGGAGTCTGTCATAATAAAAGTCTTTAAATCCATTATTCAGATAGATTTCATCCAGACGTCTGACTCCGTGAAGATCACAGGCGCGTAAAAATACGAGCTGTTTTTTGGGTGGTTCCTTTGGAATGGTAGTTTCTTCTTCGGTAAAATAGAAGAGGGTTTCCGTGATGGGAAGCAGAGCTTCTTTAAATGAGTAGTCCGATCTTTTTTTCCATTCGATTTCATCCAGTGAGGATACTTTTCCATAGTTGATTACGTCCGTGTCGGAAAAACATCCCTGTCCTTTCATACACTTAGGTGCAAAGATGTCATATGTTTCCAGCCATTTAAGGAACATGGCATCTGCATCCGTTTTTGTCAGTTGATATCCCATAAGCTTCTCCTTTCATATGCGTATATGATATTTTTATGACTTTCTGATACGGGTATTTTCTTCTGCTTTTTTCTGTTAAAAGAATATCAATCGGCGTAAAAAAAATCCGTGACAATCATCACGGATTTTAAAAATTTTATATTAAAAAATGGAAAATATTTCAAAAATGAAAAATATGAGACTGTGCTTATGTGAAGCAAATCGGATGATGACCCGCACAGCAGACTTCTAAATATAAAGAAATGCAGGCTATTTTGAAATAGTACCTTCTTTATAAAAAATGGACATTTTGTGCGGATCAGTAATCGTAATTTTATGGTGCTCAAACTTCATGAGCCCGTAATCTGTCAAGGTATGGCATAGGCGGGAGGTCGTCTCTCTGGGAGCTCCAAGAAAATCTGCCAGAAACGTGATGGTCATTCGGATATCTATCTCGATACCGTCATCTTTGGGGACTCCGAAATCCCGTGCCAGCTTCCAGAGTTTGGCTGCCAGCTTTCGTTCCATATAGATGCTTCCCATGGTATTTTTTAGCTGATGGGTCAGCCTCCAGATCTTATGTTCCTGAGCACAGAAAGCGGCTCTGACAAGAGAATAGTCCTGCTGCATGAATTCGCTGAACTGTCTGACAGAGATAGAGAAAATTTCGCTGTTTTCGATTGTCTCACAGAAGGCTGATACGCAGTGCTCGTTGAGAACGGTCTCATTTAACAGTGTTCCCGGTCCAAAGATAAAAATGATTTTGCGTTTTCCGGTGTGAGTCAGGTTGTAGATCATGGATTTCCCGGATATCTGGATATAGATTCTGTCTGGCATTGTACGGGCATGAAACAGGATCATGCCGCTTTTGGCTTTGCAGACTTTTCCGGTCTGCCAGAGTGTGTCCAGCGTTCGTGGTGTTACGCCTTGCAGACAGGCTAAATTGGTTAATTTGTTCGTTCCATTCATATATCGTTACCCCTCGTATAGCAAAGGTTTTAAATTACTTTTGATATATTACATTATCCAAGAAAAAGCAAGATTAATCAATAAAAATTATTTGTTTGTGAAATCTGTTTTTTAGACACAATGAAGGGAGATGCATCTCAAAAACAACGGCTGTCAATGGACATTATTTTATAAAAATGAAAGTCAAAAAAAATAAATGGAGGAATGTGATAAAATATTAGTGGAAGACAGGTAACATCCATATAGGGAGGGCTATAGCATGATTTACACAGAAAGAACGAAGCTGGCGATGAAAATTGCATATGATGCGCATCATGGACAGACGGATAAAAGCGGTGTTCCATACATTTTCCATCCTATTCATCTGGCGGAGCAGATGGAGGATGAGAATACGACATGTGTGGCATTGCTTCATGATGTGGTGGAGGATACAAATGTTACGATCAAAGAGCTGGAAGCACAGTTCCCGAAGGAAATCACAGAGGCTATCCGGCTTATGACCCATGAAGAAGGAGTGGATTATTTTGATTATGTGAGAAGACTAAAATCAAATCCGATAGCCAGAGCAGTAAAGCTGGCGGACCTGGCACACAATTCGGATCAGAGCCGGTTAGAGGATGTGGCGGTCATGATTTCCGAAGAAAAGCGTAATGCTATGAAGGAAAAATATAGAAAAGCCAGAGAGATTTTAGAAAAGCCAGAGAGATTTTAGAAAAGCCAGAAAGATTTTAGAAAGACCAGAAAGATTTTAGAAAGACCAGAAAGATTTTAGAAAGACCAGAGAGATTTTAGAAGAGCCGGAAAGGTTTTAAAGAAACCGGAATGGTAGGATTCTTGTTTGGAATGTGCTGTGCAGTGAAATATATGGTAGTGGAGTTATGTGCCCTGCAAAGGGCACATTTTTTATGGTTGACATAGTGATATCTTTTTGATATCATATAAATATCAAAAATGAGACTCATTATAGGCAGAGGACATAAGAATGTTGCAGAGGAGGAATGTAAAATGACAGAAAAGGTTTTGAGTAACAGAAAAAATGGCATGGCATTGATGATTTTGTTCATTGTATTGTATGCGGCTGCATTATTTGCATGCATATATGGAGGAGTCCTGCTTGGCGAAACAGGGAATCCATTGTTTATGATTATCGGGATCATCTGGCTTGGAATTGGCTGGATTCCTTTTATGGGATTGAAAGTGTTAAAACCACAGGAGGCGCTGGTGCTGACATTATTTGGCAATTATATAGGTACATTAAAGGATGCGGGATTTTATTTTGTAAATCCGTTTTGTGTGGGGGTAAATCCGGCGGCAAAGACGAAATTGAATCAGAGCGGCGATGTAGACAATGGCGCGAAGAAACTGTTTTTCGGAGCTGCTGCATCTGCTTCCGGAAATGTAAATTTGGAGATGGAGGGAGCTGCCGGCAAAAAAGTTTCTTTGAAGATCATGACATTAAACAATAGTCGGCAGAAGATCAATGATTGTCTGGGAAATCCGGTAGAAATCGGTATTGCAGTGACATGGAGAGTCGTGGACACGGCAAAAGCAGTGTTCCAGGTAGATAATTATAAGGAATATCTGTCCTTACAGTGTGACAGTGCATTGAGAAATATTGTGAGAATTTATCCGTATGATGTAGCACAGAATGTAGACACTACCGGAGATGGCGTGGCAGATGAAGGAAGCCTGAGAGGCTCCAGCGAAGTGGTGGCAGTAAGAATTCGTGATGAGATCCAGCAGAAGGTACAGGAAGCCGGACTGGAAATCATCGAAGCAAGGATCACTTATCTGGCATACGCACCGGAAATCGCTGCGGTTATGCTGCAGCGTCAGCAGGCTTCGGCAATTGTAGATGCCCGCAAGATGATCGTGGATGGAGCTGTTGGCATGGTAGAAATGGCTCTGGATCGTCTGAATGAGAGACAGGTAGTGGAGTTGGATGAAGAACGTAAAGCAGCCATGGTATCCAATCTGTTGGTGGTACTCTGTGGAAATCATGATGCCCAGCCAATTGTAAATTCAGGAAGCCTGTATTAAGGATATGGCAGAACAGAAAAAGAAGCAGGTTCCTTTAAGGCTTTCGGCGAAGCTGTATGACGCTATAGCTGCATGGGCAGAGGATGACTTTCGCTCCGTTAATGGACAGATTGAATATCTGTTGACGGAGTGTGTCAGACAGCGGAAGAAAAATGGACGCCCTGTTCCCCACGAATTGGATGTACCACCGGAATTGGATATAGAATAGAAACGGGAGCGGCAGGATTTTTGACAGCGAAAAAGACTTTTGTGTTCAAAAGTTGTTGTGCGAAAGAAAAGAGGTATTTGTTTGTATCAAAAAATTATATGGGTAAGTATTTTAGGTTTTTTGTCCGGAAGCGTATTATATGCAAAGCTGCTTCCAAAGCTTTTTTACGGTATCAACATTGTTGAATGCAGTGAAGATAAAAATCCGGGAACATCCAATGTGTTTAAATATTGCGGGAAAAAATGCGGCACTTTGACCGGTATGCTTGAGTTCGCCAAAGGATTTTTCCCTGTGGTGCTTGGAAATTGCATTGTGAATGTGCAGGAGAGCGGAAGATGGTTTGGCTTTATTATAATAGCTCCTATATTGGGGCATATGTTCTCAATATTTCATGACTGGAATGGCGGCATGGGAATAGCGCCGACGTTTGGCACTTTGATAGCCGTTTTTCAGCAGTGTCAGTTATTGATTGTTTTGGTTGGAATTTATGCAGTGGCAAGATTTCTATTAAAGTTTAAGCAGCAGTATCATAGAACACTAACAGTTTTTGGCACGTTTATGGTATTGACACTGCTGTTGGAAAATTCAGAAATATATCGTCAGGTTTATTTTATTGTGGCATGTATTATTTGTGTTAAATGCATTTGCACGGCTGTTTCCAGTCAGAAAGTGCTTGCTGCCTGATGCGGATATAAAAAAGAAACGGAGCTGCTTTATGGGCAGCTCCAAATGTGTTATCTCCAAGGCCAGATGCTGTTACAGCCGCATCTGTTACTGTTGCGTCTGTCATTGCGTCTGTCATCACGTCTTTCGTCACATCTGTTGTCATGTTTGTCATCATGTCTTTCGTCATGTCTGTTATCGCGTCTGTCATCACGTCTATTATCCCGACGTTCACGGTCATTGTGGCATGAGTTGCAGTTGCATCCGCTGATTTCAAAATTATCTGACATAGTGAAATTTCCTTTTTTATTTAAGGTATGCCGGGGTGTCAGATTTGATTGCAGGGTTGATAACATAATTGATTTCAGTCATCAATTTTCTTTTAAAACCTCTTTTGAGCAATAACTTCTTTTTGCTTACGTTGGAGAATGAAATCACTAACCAGAGAAAAGAAATCCTGTTCTTCTTCTGTTTCAGCACTCAGTACTAAATCCATGGTTTCTTCGATATCCATGTCTCTGCATTGTTTATATAATTCTTTTATAGCATTTATTTTTGATATCATAGCTTAAACTCCTTATATCAAAACAGGTATAACAATAAGGAAACCTTTATTTTTAAGGTTTCCTTAATAAAACAAAAGAGCGCGAGATGGGGTGCTAGACGTCCGGTGGACGTCTGTTTAGCACGGACCGAAGCGGACTTTAGGTCCGCTGAGACCTCGAACTGCTTTTTCTAAGCAGTTTGAGCCCGGCAGGGCTCATTTTGCCCCAAAAGGACATCCTTCCGGATGTCCTTTTGACAAAAAAAAGAGCGCGAGACGGGACTCGAACCCGCGACCCCGACCTTGGCAAGGTCGTGCTCCACCAACTGAGCCACTCGCGCATAACTAATATTTTATTTATGCTTTGTTAAGCACAGGTAATAATATACCGCAGATGAGGGAGGTTGTCAATGATTTTTTGAAAAAATTTCAGGTAAAATTTCAGGCAATTCTCATTTGCAAAACGAAATTCCGCTCAGGAGTGGAACCTTCTTTAGTGAAATAAAAGCCGAAATTCTATTTTTCAATACTACAGAATTGCAAAAATAGCAGAAAAATAAAAAAACAGATAAAACATATGTTCTGAAAAGCCTGTATGTGATACAATGAGATCAGAATTATAAAGGAGACGAAGAAAAATGTTGACAGAAAGCACTATCCGGGAGGCAGTGACAGAGCAGGTATTTCATAGGGGGAAATTGTTGGAGCAGACGGGCGGTGTGCGGGACTTTGAGATGCGAAATTCTATGAGTGAATATGGAGAACCGGAGCTTTTTATTTCTGCAACTGTCAGGGGAAGCAATCTGTCTTCTTATCAGGTAGAAGCTTTTATAGATGAGGAGTATGATGATTTTTATGACGCTTATTGCGAATGTCCGGCTTATGCGGCGTATGACGGGATCTGTAAGCACTGTGTGGCATTACTTTTGCACTATCTGAAGGAAAGAGACTATCAATTTACGTGGGATGAGTTTGCGAATACACAGGACAAGCCGCTTCCAGCGCGAAAAACGGATCGGGGCTTTGAAATGCTTCTGAGAAAATATGGACAGCGCGAGGCATTGGCATATTCTGATAGCTTTATGCAGGGAAAGGTTCGGTTGGAGCCAACGCTGCATCTTATATATGGCAGGGCGGAAGTTTCTCTGAAAATTGGTACAGATAAAATGTATGTGGTCAAAGATATTGCGGAGTTAATCAGACATGTGAGAAATGTTTCAACACATTCTTATGGGGCAAAGCTGACGCTGACCCATCACATGGATATGTTTGATGATAAAAGCAAAATGGTCATGGAGTTTCTCCTGAGACATCTTGAGGGAGTGGATGAACTGTATGGCAATGCCATACGGAGAGTTTCTCTGGATACGGGAGCGCTGGATGAATTTCTGGAACTGACCGGATATCAGGGCATTCTTGTGGAGTTTCAGAAAAAAGATAAAGAAGTGATGGTTTTGACGGACGAGCCTTTCCGGAAGAGACTTCGGATCATCGGAGCAGAGGACGGGATCGTATTGAAACTCAGCAGAGAGATAACGCTTCAGACTCAAAACTGGAGTTATATATTTTTAAAAGATAAGATCTATCGTATCAGCAGGAAGCACCAGCAGCAGGCGGATGAGTTTGAAGGCTATATGATGCGCTATGTTTCGGATGAATGTTTTGTCGCAGAGGAGGATATTCCGCTGTTTGTCCGGGAAATGCTGCCGGTTTTGGAAAAGTCATACCAAATATACAGGGAAAAGATTGAACTGGAAAAATATATGCCGGAAGAGGTGCGTTTTCTCTTGTATCTGGATTTACCCCAAAAGGATCTGATAACCTGCGATCTGGTAGCGGAGTATGCAGACGAGCGAAAATATCATGTGTTTGAAGGGATTTCACAGAAGGAGAACCGGAATATCCGCAGAGAGGCGGAGATGGCAGCCCTTGTGTCAGGCTATTGTAATGCATTTGATGGGGAAAAGCATTTGCAGGCAGCTGCCGGGGACGATGACTGCATGTACCGGCTTTTGACGGAAGGGATAGAGGCGTTTCAAAAGGAAGCAGACGTATTTGTTTCCGACCGGTTAAAACGGATTCAGATGATACAGACGCCAAAGGTAAATGTGGGAGTCTCGTTAAATGGTAATCTGTTGGAGCTGAATTTAGAATCAGAGGGAATGGATCTGGAACAGCTTGCGGCGATTCTTTCAAAGTATGACCGAAAGAAGAAGTTTTATCGTTTGAAGTCAGGAGAATTTATTTCAATGGAACATGAGAATCTTGCGACAATGGCGCAGATTCAAAAGGGCCTGATGCTGACAGAAAAGCAGATTGCAGATGGAAACGTATCCCTGCCCAAATTCAGGGCGCTTTATCTGGACGCTCAGTTTCAGGAGAATCAGGCGTTTCCGGTGGAGAAGAGCAGGGATTTCAAGGCATTGATCCGCAATATGAAGACCGTGGAGGACAGTGACTTTGAGGTGCCGAAGGCATTGGCAAAGATTCTTCGGGAATATCAGAAGAAGGGCTATCTGTGGCTGGAAACTCTGTATGCCAATGGCTTTGGGGGCATTCTGGCAGACGATATGGGACTTGGAAAGACCTTGCAGGTTATTACCTTTTTGTACAGTCATTATGTGGAACAGAAAGATGTCCGGGAGAATACGCTGATCGTCTGTCCGGCGTCTCTGGTGTATAACTGGGAATATGAATTTGGAAAATTTGCGCCGGAAATATCTGTCTGTACTGTGGCTGGTACGGCTGCCCGGAGGCAGAGTCTGTGGAAGGAACATAGGCAAAGGACCGTTTTTATAACTTCTTATGATCTGCTAAGACGTGATATTGAGCTTTGTCAGGAAATGGAATTTGCATTTCAGATCATCGATGAGGCGCAGTTTATCAAAAATGCAAATACAAAGGCGGCTCATGCAGTAAAGCAGATCATCTCGGGATTTCGCATCGCTCTGACAGGTACGCCGGTGGAGAACCGGCTCAGTGAGCTGTGGAGTATTTTTGATTATCTCATGCCGGGATATCTGTATTCTTATCAGAGGTTTCGTGAAGATCTGGAACAGCCCATCGTACAGAGGCATGATAAGGATTGCCTGAGCCGACTGCAGAAAATGATTGCGCCTTTTATTTTGCGGCGGTTAAAAAAGGATGTGCTGAAGGATCTTCCGGATAAACTGGAGAAAAAGATGTTTGCAAAAATGGAGGGCGGGCAGAAGGAATTATATCAGGCTCATGTTCAGCGGCTGCAGATTTTGTTGTCTAAACAGACCCCGGAGGAATTTGATAAGTCGAAGATTCAGATTCTGGCGGAATTGACCAGGCTGCGGCAGCTTTGCTGCGATCCGGCGCTTCTCTATGAAAATTATGAGGCAGGCTCTGCGAAAATGGAAATGTGTGTGGAACTGATCAGAAATGCCGTAGAAGGGGATCATAAAATTTTACTATTTTCACAGTTTACTTCTATGCTGAATCGGATCGCAGAAAAGTTGAAAAGTGAAAATATTGCTTTTTATATGCTGACGGGAGCTACGCAGAAACAGGGGCGTATACGCATGGTCAATGCATTTAATCAGGATGCGGTTCCGGTATTTCTCATTTCGTTAAAGGCAGGAGGCACCGGGCTGAATCTGACGGCTGCCGATATCGTCATTCATTATGATCCGTGGTGGAATACAGCCGTGCAGAATCAGGCGACAGACCGTGCCCATCGTATCGGGCAGAAGAATACGGTAATGGTCTATAAGCTGATCTCCAAAGATACGATTGAAGAAAATATTGTGAAGCTGCAGGAGCAGAAGCAGGAACTGGCAGAACAGGTTTTAGGCGGTAAAGATGTGCAGAGATCAGCATTTACCAGGGAAGAGCTGCTGGATCTGCTTAAATTTCAGGAATAATTTAAAAATTCTTTCATATGATTTACAAAGGTGTAGTTTGAGGAGGAGTTATGCTTTGAGTGGAAAAACAAAGATTGTTGTATTTCGGATGAAAGAGTTGATTTACACGTTGGTATTTATTGTGCTGGCAATTGTTTTGATCTTATTGCTGGTATTTATGTTTGGGCCGGGAAGAAACAAAAAGGATGTACAGACAGCCGCTTATACAGCAGGGGTGTACACTTCTTCTATACAGTTTCAGGGGCAGACCATCGATGTGCAGGTGGTTGTAGATGAAAATCATATAAACTCCGTATCTTTTGTAAATCTGGATGAATCCGTTTCGACGATGTATCCGCTGATGCAGTCGTCTATGGACAGTATCAGTGAGCAGATTTGCGAGAAACAGACGTTAGATAATATTACATATACGGACGAAAATCAGTATACGGCTGCGATGCTTTTAAATGCAGTGGATGACGCCCTGGATAAAGCGAGAACAGATGCGGGAGAGAATGAAATCAGTGAGCAGGAATAGCAGATGATGCGGATCAGAATATAATTGAAACAATAATATGATAAAGCGTGTGGTGTAACTTCAGGTTTGGGTTACACCATTTTTCTTTCAACTTTTTTCTTATAATGCAAAAATGTTAAATAATTAATAAATTGACATATAGAAACCGTTTGGATATAATAAACACAAATATGTGAGGTAGATACGGTCATGGATAATATGAGACAGATTTGTATAGAAATATTTGGGACGGATGATAAAGAGGAACTTCAAAAAATTGCCCAAAACGCAGAGCGGTATGAGTCATTGATTTCCGGAAACAGACCTGTCAATGTTCGCGGAGCAGGAAGAAAAGAAAGATTTTCTGAGATTGATGTTCAACGGATGGAAGAAATGCACCGTCAGGGAAGGAAGATTACTGAAATCGCAGAGCAGTTTCATGTGAGTCGCCAGACAATCTATAAATATCTGGAGGCAGAGCTTCGGATAGAAAAGGATCCGGATGTGGCGCTGCGGATTCATTATATGCATGAGGACAAGTTGTGTTCTATTATTGATGTGGACTTTAGACACAAAAAGGTGTATGTGACGAATAAGACGAATCGAATCCTGCTTCGGGCCTTTGGCGTTGTGACAGATCCGGACTGGGAACAGTTTGAAGCTTTTCTGGAACGCAGATGTTTCCCCAGGACAAGAGCATATGTGAAAGAAATTCTGCGGGATATAGGAGTGGATACTTATGAGCCTCTTCAGATTTTGGAGAAAACTCAGGGTAAAATGGCGGAAGACTTTCATTGGATGAAATTTTTTTATAAAGATCAATGTTTGAAATAAAAGCGGGGGAAATGACAGATGGAATATATTGTTTTGGAAAATCGAAGGAGGGTGGAAGCGGCGGGTCATTCTTCCAAAGGAAACCAGCTTAAATGGTATCAGAATGGTAAATGGTATAAGGCTGATCATATGGGATATGAAGCATTGGCGGAGGTGTTGGTATCTGCTCTGCTCCAAAAGTCTGCCGTTAAGAATCTTGTCGTTTATGAACAAGTGCAGATAGAATATAAAGATAGGATTTTAAATGGATGTAAGAGCCGCAATTTTTTGCGCGAGGGAGAAGAATTGATTACCGTTGATCATTTATATCGTCAGTTTACAGGGCGAAACCTTACGGCAGAATTGGCGGGTTTTTCTGAAATATCCGACAGAATCCTGCATTTGGTAAATCGAGTGGAAGAATTTACCGGACTTCTGGGGTTTGGAGCGTATTTGACGACAGCTTTGGCGATTGATGCGTTCTTTTTGAATGAAGACAGGCATACAAACAACATTGCTGTGATTTACAATGCAGCAGCGGATCAGTTTCGCCTGTGTCCGTATTTTGATCATGGTCTTTCACTTTTTGCAGATACAGCAGTTGATTTTCCATGGAATCTGTCTGTGGAAGAATGCAGGAAAAAAATAGTGGCGAAACCATTTTGCAATAGTTTTGAAGATCAGTTGGAGGCTGCGGAGGAATTGTATGGGGCTGATTTCCGGTTAAATTTTACTATGCAGGATGTAGAACAGGTGCTGCAGCAATTTCGGGGGTTTTACAAAAGAGAAATCTTAGAACGTGTTTTACAGGTAATAAGGGAACAGAGACGAAAATATCAATACATGTTTCAGCAGGACTTGTGCTTTGCATAAAGGAGAAGGTCATGTGACGTGTAGTGAGAAACATGTTATGGAGCCAGTGTATCAAAGGAGTATTTACTCTTTGATGCACCGGCTCCTGTTTTTTGAAACTGCGCTGCCTTGATTTTGAGCAACAGCCCTATATATGCCAGAATGGATAGGCTACTTTGCTGCTTCAATGCATTCTACGGCTTTATCATAAATGGCCTGACCATCATAACCTTTTTCAGTCATGTCTTCCACCCATTGTTCTGCTGTTTGTTCTGCCACAGCTTTCAGCTTTTGCTCTTCCTCGTCGCTCAATTTATAAATTGCTCTTGGATTGACGTCTGTGATCAGTGTGCGGGCTTCTGACTCATAATCATTCCAAATGGACGTATATTGAATTGCTGCGGCACTTGTCTCATCCAGGATTTTCTGCAGATCTTCCGGAAGCTGGTTATAGCTGTCCTTGTTCATAACCATGAAATATGTGCCGACCCCGATATTTTCGTCCAGAAAATAATTGCAAACGCCATTAAAAGCAAAGGAACGTATTGCATGCCAGTCAGTAATTGCAGCATTACACTTTTCGTCCAAAAGTGAAGAATATAAATCTGTGATAGGCACCGTTACAGGTGTCGCACCGAGGTTTTCAGCAAATAAAGTAGATGGACCGCTATTTGCACGGATCTTCATGGACTCAAATTCCTCAATCGTGGTTATCTTATCCCTTACCGTACTGATCGGAGATTCGCAGTTTGTGTGTAACAAAAGTACATGAAACGGCGCATATTCATCGTTCATATAATCTGTCTCATTGTAGAAATTCCAAAGGGCTTCGGAACCCTGAACTGCGTCTTCAATACCGAGCATCGGAAGAGAGAAAACGCCGGTTACCGGGAATTTATCCTCGTAGGCTGACTGAAGTCCCCATGCAATATCAGCTTTTCTTTCTAAAACATAATCATAGGATTCATCGACTGCTGCCATGGCGGCATTATGATAAATCAGGATATTGATCCGTCTGTCAGAAGCCTCCCGCACAGAAGCCGCCCATGCTTCTAAAAATTCGCCGGTGGCAGAAGTTCTGGGATCGTGGGAAATAACTACCAGTTCATAAGTCTTTCCGTCAGATACGGCAGCTTTTTTCTGTGATGAGGATGCAGTACCGGCGGGTTTTGAAGAAACCGTTGATTTTGTGGCATCAGATGCGCCGCATCCAGCCAGTGATAATCCTAAAATCGTACATAATATGATAGATATTATTTTCTTTTTCATTGTAATCCACCCCTCCATTCATAAAAAGTAAAGAGAGCAAATTTGCATTTCCTTTATAATTATTATAATGATTTAAGGTGTCCGGTGTAAAATGCGTTGTTTTTTGCACTCGATTCATTATTGAATAGCTGCCCTTATGTTTGATATAATAAAGACCTGGAAGAAAATGATATTTGGAGAAAAAAAGTGACTTATAATTTTGATTATTATAGAATTTTTTACAGTGTGGCAAAACACAAAAATATTACATCTGCGGTAAATGAGGTGTATTTATCGCAGCCGACAATAAGCCGCAGCATTCAGAAGCTGGAGGAAAGTCTGGGGTGCATCCTTTTTATCCGTACGAAGCAGGGTGTGGAGCTGACTTCGGAAGGAGAGCTTCTTTACCGGCATTTGACAGAGGTTTTCAGGCATTTGGAAGCGGCGGAAGAACGGCTGATGCAGTTTAAAAATTTTGAGGACGGCGTGATACATATCAGTGCGACGGATATGACCATGCAATACTTTCTGTTGCCTTATTTGGAAAAATTTAAAAGCGATTATCCCAGTATTCGTATTAAATTATCGTTAGGATTACCCGAAACACTGCTTCCGCAGCTGGAAGCGGGAATTATTGATTTTGCTGTTTTTACCACGCCCCTTGAGGTGGATAAAACGGCTACTCTTACACCGCTGGCGGAGTTTGAGGATATTTTGATCGCCGGTAACAAGTTTCAGCATCTGATCAGCGGGCAGCATCATTTGTCCGATCTGGTCCGGGAACCTTTTATTTTGATGCAGGCGGGCACAACCGCACGGAATTATATCGAACAATATTTTCAGGATAATCATGTGGTCATCCGTCCGGAATATGATGTGTCAACCATGCCTGTGATCACGCCGATGGTTCAGGCAAATATGGGACTTAGCATCGTACCCACTTTTTATGCGATGGAGCAGCTGGAACAGGGGACCATTCATAAAATAGATTTGATGGAAAAACTGCCGCCGAGAGAGATTTGTCTGTGCACAAGCAATATTTATCCGCAAAGTGCGGCAAGCAAAGAGTTTATAAGACGTTTATTAGCATAGTTGACTATTGGATACTGAAAGAGGAGGAGCGCATTATGCTTACAATAAAAGAGAATTTTCTGGAAACCATCAAAAAGGATGGGAAACCGGATCGACTGGCAAATAATTATACAGCTTTCAAACCGATTGGCAAAGACCCGGTCTTTCAGTTTGTTCGCGGAAACCGTATCCGCGGAACGTATTCCTATGACCGATGGGGCACTTATATCGCATTTCCGGAGGATCAGCCGGCCGCAACTCCTGTTGTTACGGAGGAGAATCAGGTAATTAAAGATATAGAAGAATGGCGGAAATATGTAAAAGCGCCTGATCTGAGAGGAAACTGTTCTGACGGTTGGGAGACAGCGCTGGCAAATAAGGCGGCTATTGACTCCAGGGAATATATGTCTATTACCATCATGGGAACAGGTATTTTTGAACAGCTGCATATGTTGATGACTTTTGAGGATGTTTTGTGTAATCTGCTGATGTATCCGAAGGAGATGCATGAACTGATCGATGTGATTGCAGAGTATCGTTTGGAGTATATGAAGCTGATCGTAGAAAATCTTCATCCGGATGCAATTCTTTCCCATGATGATTGGGGCAGTAAGCATAAAATGCTGATGTCTCCGGAGGTTTGGAGAGCGTTTTTCAAAGCGCCGTACAAGAGATTGTATGATTATCTTCATGAAAATGGAATTCTGGTTATTCATCATTCGGATTCTTACTGTGAGCCGATTGCGGAGGATATGGCAGAGATAGGCATTGATGTATGGCAGGGAGTATTGCCCACCAACGATATCATTGCGATTTCTGAAAAGTTAAATGGACGTATGGCTCTCATGGGCGGTATTGATTCCGGCGTGGATCGGGCAGGCGTGTCAGAGGAAGAAGTGCGCGCAGAGGCCCGCAGAGTATGTGAAACATACGGACATCTGAAAAACTTTATCCCGAGTATCACATATGGCGGCCCGGGAACGATTTATCCGGAGGTGGGAGAGATCCTTATTGATGAAATCAATAAATATAATAAAGAAAGATACGGGTGTTTTTAGTTTTTGGCAGAACGGCTTTGGTAAACGGCAATTCAGTTCGGAAGAAAGGAAGAGTTATATTCATATATGAGTGAAAAAGTATTGATCGTTGACGATGAACATGAAATTGCAGATCTGGTAGAGGTCTATTTAAAAAATGACGGATATCAGGTATACAAGTTTTATAATGCGACGGATGCGCTGGCGTGTGTGGAAAAAGAAGACCTAAGTCTGGCTATTTTGGATGTCATGCTGCCGGATATGGATGGTTTTACCCTCTGTCAAAGGATTCGGGAAAATCATCTGTTTCCCATTATTATGCTGACGGCAAAGATAGAGGACATGGACAAAATCATGGGATTGACGCTGGGAGCAGATGATTATATTACGAAGCCTTTCAATCCGTTAGAGCTGATGGCGCGGGTAAAGACACAGCTTCGCAGATATATACGCTACAATCCGGCAGAGCCTTCTGTCAAAGAGAAGGATGAGATCGATATCCGGGGGCTGCATATTGAAAAAAACAGTCACAAATGCACCGTGAATGGAAAAGAGCTGGTGCTGACGCCGATAGAGTTTAACATTTTATGGTATCTGTGTGAGCGAAAAGGGAATGTGGTTTCCTCCGAGGAGCTTTTTGAAGCTGTATGGGGCGAGAAATATCTGGATAATAATAATACTGTCATGGCTCATATTGCAAGGCTTCGGGAGAAGATGCATGAGCCGGCCCGGAAACCGAAATATGTAAAAACAGTTTGGGGGGTGGGATATACCATTGAAGCGTAAAATAAGAGCAATAACCTATTCTAAAATATCACGACGTATATTCAGAAGATACATTTTTTCCGTGTTGGCTCTGGTAGCGGTTCTCTTTGGCGGCTTTTGGGGTTCCTGGCTCATTTGTGCTCAGTTTGTGTGGGAACCCGATGATCCTCTTTATGGTTTTTTAAAAACATTGCAGGCGTTATCTCCATTTTTTATTATTATTGTTATCGTTGCAGGTTTATTTGTGTTTACTTTTCGGGCTATCAAAAAAACTGTCAGATATTTAGATGAATTGACCGATGCAGCAAAAAGTATTTCCGAGGAATCCGATACCCCTGTAAAACTGTCTCCGGAGCTGTATGATATACAGAATGAGATGAATCTGGTCAGAGAACAGACACTCAGAAATGCCATGCTGGCAAGGGAGGCGGAGCAGAGAAAGAATGACCTGATCGTTTATCTGGCTCATGATCTGAAGACGCCCCTTACCAGTGTCATCGGATACCTTACATTGCTTCGGGATGAACCGCAGATATCCCCGGAGCTTCGTGCCAGATATACGGGCATTGCTCTGGACAAGGCAGAACGTTTAGAGGATTTGATTAATGAATTTTTTGATATTACAAGATTTAATCTCACTTCCATTGACTTAGAGATGGAACGCATGAATCTTTCCCGCATGTTGGAGCAGATTGCCAGCGAGTTTGAACCGATTCTGGCGGAAAAGGAGCTGTGCTGGAACCTGGATATTGAGCCGGATGTGGAAATTGTCTGCGATCCGGACAAAATGGAGCGCGTATTTGATAATCTGATCCGAAATGCTGTCAACTATAGTTATTTCAAAACAGAGATCTCCATATATATGGGAAGGACTTTGGGAGACAGCGTCCAGATCCGCGTTCAAAATCACGGAAAAACGATTTCTCCGGACAAGCTGGACCGCATTTTCGAGCAGTTTTTCCGACTGGATTCCTCCCGTGCTTCTTCAACCGGAGGAGCGGGATTGGGCCTGGCAATTTCTAAGGAAATCGTAGAACAGCACGGCGGAAGTATCCGGGCAGAGAGTGAAAATGAAAGCATTACCTTTAATGTACTGCTTCCCCGCGGCTTGTAAGAAAATCGTAAGATTTTTAAGAGAAAATCACAAGCAATCCTAAATGAAAATCGAAAACATAAAACATCCCGTTTTGGTACTATTTGAGTATCGAAACGGGATGTTTTTTGATGCCGGCAATAGAGCGCACAACACAGAGCTTTTATTGTTGAGATTGCAGCGAAAGGATGATCGTTACATGACAAAGGGACACAGGCTTCGGATAAAAAAGATAAATGAATGATAGAAAGGATGAGAACAATGAAAAAATTAAATGTTGCAGTTATTTTCGGAGGAGCATCTTCTGAATATGGAGTATCCTTGGAATCTTCTTATGCGGTTATTGCGAATCTGAATCGGGAGAAATATGATCCGGTGCTGATCGGTATCACAAAGGAAGGACAGTGGTTCTATTTTGACGGAGATATTGACAAGATAAAAAACGACAGTTGGTGTAACGATCAGGATTGTGTACCTGCCGTCATTTCTCCGAACCGAGCAGATCATAAGCTGCTGATTTTGAAGGCACATGGCGTGGAGGAGATAAAAATTGACGCTGCCTTTCCGGTGCTCCATGGCAAAAATGGAGAAGACGGTACGGTACAGGGAGTGATAGAACTGGCAGGAATCCCACTGGTGGGATGCGGTATCCTGGCGTCGGCCCTTTGTATGGATAAGGATCGGGCGCATAAGCTGGCAGCGGCAGCAGGCGTGCGTGTCCCCAATGCCCTTGTATTAACGTCAAAGGGCGAACGGCAGCGGGCAGTAGAGTTTGCAAAAGAAAATGGCTATCCGCTCTATGTAAAACCGGTCAAAGCGGGTTCTTCTTACGGCGTGACCAAGGTATTGGAACCGGTAGAACTTCAGCCTGCGATTCTCTCGGCATTTCAGTATGACGATCAGGTCATCATCGAGGAAAATATTGAAGGGTTTGAGGTAGGCTGCGCAGTTATGGGAAACGAGTTTCTGACCGTAGGGGAGGTGGATGAGATCGAGCTTTCCAGTGGATTTTTCGACTTTACGGAGAAATATACGTTGAAAACATCGGCAATCCATGTTCCGGCAAGAATTACAAGGGAAAAAGCGGAGGAGATCAGGCAGACAGGAAAGACCATTTACAAAGCCTTGGGCTGCTCTGGGTTTGCCAGAGTAGACATGTTTCTGACTCCTTCGGGAGAGATCGTTTTTAATGAAGTAAATACGATACCGGGATTTACAGAGCACAGCCGGTTTCCGGGAATGATGAAGGCGGCGGGCATTACGTTTTCGGAAATTCTTGACAGGATCATCGGCCTGGCAGTGGAGCAGGAAAGAAGATGACAAAAGCATTCGCCTGGAAGATAAGCGGTAAAGCGGCCGGGCAGGATCAGAAAAAGAAAATCGTGGTAATGATAAGAAGCATGTGAGAGGTGAGAGCATGAAAACGTTGGAGCTGGAAAGACAACAAATACATACGGGAAATTTAATATTGGTCAACCGGAAATATGGTTATATCAGTGACGGAAAGGATTCCCTGATTCCTGTTAAAAAATCAGGC
>CAZLZX010000004.1:0-31012 GCA_964564095.1 uncultured Eubacterium sp.
CCAGACGTATTGATAATCAGCTCCGCGGACGTTCCGGCCGTCAGGGAGATCCGGGAGAGTCCCGTTTCTATATTTCGCTGGAGGATGATCTGATGCGTCTGTTCGGTTCCGAGAAACTGATCAATATGTTTAATGCATTAGGTGTGCCGGAGGGCGAGCAGATCGAGCATAAGATGCTTTCCAGCTCCATTGAGAAGGCACAGAAGAAGATTGAAGGAAACAACTTTGGCATTCGTAAGAATCTGTTAGAGTATGATCAGGTTATGAATGACCAGAGAGAGATTATTTATGCGGAGCGCCGCCGTGTACTGGATGGCGAGAGTATGCGCGATGCAATCTACAAGATGCTTATTGATCAGGTAGAAAATACGGTGGACAATTGTCTGGCGGAGGATCAGTCTGATGGAAACACATGGGATCTTGACAGCTTGAATGATCTTTTGATTCCGGTTGTTCCATTTGAACCGATCAAGGCGGAAGATGTGGAAGGCATGTCTAAAAATGAACTGAAGCACAGTCTGAAAGAAAAAGCGGTCAAGCTGTATGAGGCGAAGGAGGCTGAGTTCGCTGAGGCAGAAATGATCAGAGAATTGGAGCGCGTTGTCCTTCTGAAAGTTATCGATCAAAAATGGATGGATCATATTGATGATATGGAAATCCTGCGTGAAGGCATCGGCCTTCAGGCTTATGCACAGCGCGATCCGCTGGTTGAGTACAAGATGGCAGGATATGATATGTTTGACAATATGATCGCCAATATTCAGGAAGATACCGTTCGTTATCTGTTCCATGTAAGAATTGAGCAGAAAGTAGAGCGCGAGGAAGTGGCAAAGGTAACCGGAACGAATAAGGATGAAAGCCTGCAGAAAGCTCCAAAGAAGAGAGAGTCAAAGAAAATATATCCGAATGATCCGTGCCCTTGTGGAAGCGGTAAAAAATATAAACAGTGCTGCGGCAGATTTTCATAATATTAATTTGTTATATGCATGAGGCGGCGGTGTAAAAGGCCGGGCCGCAGAGTGCAGAGCTGAAAAAGACGCAAGATAAAGCAGTTATGACAGAAGTTACGTTATGTAAAACATAGTAGTTCAATATGTTGTTGTATTGAATGCAAATGTTTTACATGGGGAAACTGTCATAGCTGCTTTTTTGCGTGGAATTTGCATGGTATCCCGACATGATACACAAAGGTATGTCAAAAGTCCACAAAAATCCATAAAACATAACTAAAAATGTGCATAGTGCTGAAAAGTAACGTGGTTACAAAATGGTAATTGTTGTAAAAAAATAGCAAAAATCACAAAAAAATATAGATTCAACAGTAATTTTTCATAAAAAAATAGAAAAAAAATTTACGATTTCTTGCAGGAAATTACTTGAGTGTATGGTAACTATACGGTGTAAACTTGGACATGAGTAGAGAGTTATGACTGCTGTATTGTTGCGAGTACAGTAAAAGTGAAAGGAGGAGATTGGGTTCCAAGCTGAAGAAACAATTACTCGTGTAAAATGATAGAGATGGATCCGAAGAAGTTACGCGGGATTTGTTTGAACAGTAGGAGTAGAAAAAAGGACTGTTTTTTACAGTCGGAAGGAGTGAGAGTGTATGGATCCAGTAGTAATTGCGTTGATTGGCGTTGTTGCATTGCTTGTATTACTGTTCCTGGGTATGAACATAGGATTCACGATGATCGTTGTCGGGTTCTTTGGTTATATGGCTATTGTAAACAGTAGTGCTGCGATGGGATTGTTTGCATCTACCCCATTTACTACCGTAGCTAACTTTAACTTATCGGTTATTCCGATGTTCGTCCTAATGGGACAGTTTGCCTTTTATGCCGGCATCAGTCAGGACCTGTATGCATTCTGTCATAAATGGATCGGACGAGTGCCTGGCGGATTATCATCTGCAACGATCGTGGCATGTGCGTTCTTTGCAGCAATCTGTGGTTCCGCTACGGCTACCACGGCTACATTAGGTGTTGTATGTTTACCTGAAATGAAGAGATACGGTTATAAAGATACACTTGCATGTGGCTCTATTGCAGCCGGCGGTACACTGGGTATCCTGATTCCGCCAAGTACCGGATTTATTCTTTATGCTATTACGGCGGAGCAGAATATAGGCACGATGTTTGCGGCTGGCATTATTCCAGGTATTTTGTTAGCTGCAGTTTATGTTATGACAATCATGATTCAGGTTAAGTTGAATCCGGAATTGGCTCCTAAGGGCGATAAGACTACTATGAAAGAAAAAATCGTAGCGCTTAAGGGCATTATTCCGATCCTGATATTGTTTGTTATCGTATTAGGCGGTATTTTCAGCGGTTTGTTTACTGCTAACGAAGGTGCGGCTATTGGTGCATTCGGCGCCTTTATTTTCCTGATTGGAAAGAGAAAGGCAAGCTGGACAAATATCAAGAGATCTGTTACGGATACGTTAAAGACATCCTGTATGATTTTCATGATCATGATAGGCGCTTATGTATTTGGCTACTTCCTGACAATTTCCAGATTACCGATAGAATTGGCAAATACAATTGCAGCAAGCAATATGCCGAATCTTGTGGTTATTCTGTTGATTTTGGCCATTTATGCCGTGCTGGGATGCTTTGTTGACTCTTTGCCGCTGATCGTTTTGCTGACACCGATTTTCCTGCCGATCATTCAGGGAATGGGAATGAACCCGGTTTGGTTTGGCGTATTGATGGTTATGATCATGCAGCTTGGTCTGATCACACCGCCGGTAGGTATGTGTGTATATGTAATTGGTGGTATTGCGAAAGAAGTACCAATTATGAAAATCTTTAAGGGCGTTGCCCCATTTGCCATTGCCCTGGTTGTTACAGTTGTTATCGTTGCCGTAATACAGCCATTGTCATTATGGCTTCCTAATGTTCTGTACGGCTAAATATTTAACAGGGGTTTTTAAAGGGAAAGTGAAATGTGCGAAAGCACATAAAATAGTCACTGCAAAAAGGAGGATATTATGAAAAAGAAAGTTGTTTCTATTTTACTTTGTGCATCTATGATCGCAGTTTTAGGCGCTGCCGGATGTGGCGATAAGGACACAAATGCCGATGCAAATACGGATGGCTCAGCAAAAACGGAAGACACGGAAAAAACATCAGGTAAAGCAGAGTACACGCTGACTGTACACAGTCATGATCCTGAGACTTCTGCAACAGGCCAGTTCTTAAATGACTGGGCTGCATCTGTTGAAGAGGCATCAGATGGCCGTCTTGTAATTGATGTATATCATGGCGCGCAGTTGGGCGGACCGAAAGACACTATTGATATGATTAATAACGGTACTTGTGATATCGGTTGGGGGCTTCAGTCATTCTTTGATGGCGTATTCCCTGTAACAGAAGTATTTATGCTTCCATGTATTGATATTGAGCGCGCAACACAGGGTTCAGCAGCTATTTGGGAGTTCTATAATACTACAGATTATATGGAAGAGGAGTATGCGAACTATCATGTACTGTTGCTGCATACAAACTGCCAGTCTCCGATTACGACTACTGGTAAACAGCTCCAGTCTATCGATGATTTAGCTGGTCTGCAGATTCGTGGAAACGCAGGACCTCCAACAACATTTATCCAGAACCTTGGCGCAACACCGGCATCCTGCTCTATCAATGATCTGTATCAGAACCTTGAGAAAGGCGCTATGGATGGATGTATCACTGACTGGCACGCTATCAGCTCCTTCAAGCTGAATGAGTTACCAAATGATCCTTATTTCCTGGATGAGAATATTGGCGTATCTACATACTTCCTTCTGATGAATCAGAGCAAATACGATAAGCTTCCGGAAGATTTACAGCAGATTCTGGATGAGAAATCCGCAGAAGCTATTCAGTACACAACTGCATGGGATGATGTAGAGGATGCTATTAAGGCAGCAGAATCTGACAAACTTTATAACTTTGACGCAGGCGAAAGAGCTAAACTGGAGGAAATTGCAGAAGAGACAGCTCAGCAGTGGATTGAAAAGATGAATGGAAATGGTTATGACGGACAGGCGATCTACGACGCAGCTATGAAGTGCATCGAAGAAGCAAAATAATCATTGAATGAAACTGCCTGTCCTGAAAGGAGTAAGTCTTATGAAGAAATTCCGTTCCGGATTGGATAAATTTACCCATGGAATACAGTATGTTTCCCTGGTGGCAGTGTTGTTTGCAATGATGATCACAACGATCGATGTTATTTTGTCATTGACGACGAAGATGCGTATCCTTGGAAACATGGAGCTGGTAGAACTTGCCATGGTTATCATGATGTTCTTAAGCTTCGGTACTACGCAGATGGAAAATGGCCATGTAAGGGTAGATATGTTTGTAAATAAGCTTCCGCCGAAAGGAAGATGCCTTACAAATGCTATTATCCAGTGTATCTGTGCGATATTTGGAGTATTGCTGACAATACAGTCCTTTAAGCAGATTGCGATACTGTCTGGCAGAGGGGCAAGCACAGCGATCCTTCATATTCCGCAGGCGCCGTTCGCATTTGTCATGTTTATTGGCTTTGCAATCTATACAGTAACGATTATTCTTACTGCGCTTGAATATTTTGTAGAAATACCGAATGCAAAACCGATTGAGAGATAATTGTAGAGGGTAATAAGAATAATAAAAAACCGCTGGACAACGAAAGTTGTTCCGGCGGTTTTTTTGCTGCAAAAAGTGCGAGACAGGTATTTGCTGCAAAAAGTGCGAGACAGGTTTGGGGCTGTAAAAAACGGGTTTAAGATAAGTATTTTGTTGGTATACTATATGTATTTTGAAACGATAAAATTGGTAAGAATGTATAAAACAGATTAGAAAATTTGTACACTTTTAAAAGAAAAAAATGGGAAAATGACTTGACCGTATTCTAAGAATACATCTTAAAATAACAAATTGTTTGGTAGAGATTGCATAAATATCAAACGGCATCTGAAAAGATGCGTGCTGTAAAGGTATTGTAGAGGTAAATAAGGTTAAAAGAGAGGAGATTTAAAGTATGAAATCAGTAAGAAAAGAATACATACATTATTTGGTCGCATTGATCATTGGTATTGTTCTTGCAATTGTGATTCAGCCAACAAATGGATTGACGGTGGTTGGTGTGCGTGTTGTTGCTATTTTGATTCCAACACTGTATCTGTGGTTGACCACAAACACACACTGGACCAGTCTTCTGTGTTTGGCCATGCTGGTAATGACAACAGCTATGTCAGCAAATGAGGTATGGGCCGGTTCTATGGGTCACTTCGTAGTAATCACTGTATTGACGTACATGGTTTTGAATGTATGCTTAAGCGAAACAGGAGTTATTAACAAAATTGCATTCTGGTTTGTATCCAGAAAATTTGTACAGGGAAGACCATATGCATTTATGGCAATGTTCTTCGCTTCCAACATTATCGTAGGTTTATTTATGGATAATCTGTCCCTGGCAGTTATCTACATTGGTATTGCAGAGGTTCTGTGTAAGCAGATGGGAGTCAAAAAAGGAGATCCATTCTACACCTGTATCTTTACCGGAGTATTGTGGGGCAATGTACTGCTTTCTATTGCATCCCCGATTGCACATGCACTTCCGAACATTATCATGGGTCTGGCAGAGAGCCAGCTCGGCATCACAATTACATATGCACAGTGGCTGGCAGTTGGTGTACCATTCTGCGTAGTTATGTTTGTGGTAATCATGCTTGGAGCACGGATCTGGAATCCGGATACTTCCGCATTTAAAAACTTTGATGTGGAAAAAGTAAAAGCAGAGAGCAAACCGCTTGGAAAAGATGGAAAATTTGCAGCATTTATCTTTATTCTGGTAATTTTCTTCGTGCTTGCACCATCTATCCTGAAAGATGTATCTCCGTTATTCTCTTATCTGAATAACTGTGGCGTAGTAATTCCGGCAATTCTTGCAATTGTGGTTCTTGCAATTGTTCGTTTTGATAATAAACCGGTATTGGATGTGCCAGCAGCATTGAGACAGGTTCCATGGCCTCCAATTATTTTTGCCGGTACTGTTAGTGTATTGGCTACACCTTTATCTTCAGAAGCAACTGGTATTACAGCTTGGTTAGGTAATATTATGCAGCCGGTCGTATCCGGTTTGTCTCCGATCGCAATCGTTGTAGTATTGATGATTGTTGCAATTGTAATGACAAACTTCCTGTCCAACACAGTTACGATGGTATTGTTCTTCAATATCGGCGTTGTATTGTTGGCAAATGGAAATATGAATATGGCGGCGTTTACAATCATTATTGCGCTGGCATCTTCAATGGCTACTATTACACCATCAGCAGCAGTGCCGTCTCCGTTCTTCTTTGGACCTGGACATTTGACGATGAAAGGAACGCTGAAATATAATATGTTCTTTATTGTGGCATCATTTGTTGTGTGCCTGCTGTTCCTTCCGATTGCATCCGCAATGGTTCACTAGTCTGCAGCAAAAAGGTATTATAATTACATAAAAGAAAAATTGAAAGTACAGAACAGATGGAATGTTTGTTCTGTACTTTTTTGCTGTGTGTCATAATGAAAAATGGTCTGTCAGGTAAACATAAAGCGGAGGGTAGGATTTTAAAGAGAGTTCTGATATAATAGATAAGAAAGGCTATCAATGTGCCAGAAAACCATTCCTATAGCCCTTCTGGCATTTTCGGAATAGAAAGGAGCAGCAGATGGGTATCTATTTGAACAGCAGATCGGCATATGCATTATATAAAAGTGAAACAGAAAAACCATACTTTGTGGATAAAACAAAAATGCTGGAAGAATTGTTTCCACTGGTGCAGACAGGAAATAATCATATCTGTATTACACGACCAAGAAGGTTTGGAAAAACAGTTATGGCAAATATGATTTCGTCCTTTTTTTCAAATGCATGTGATGCGCAGGATGTTTTTCGGCCGCTTTGGATTGCACAGGCAGAGGCACTTTTGGAGTTGTATGCGGAAGAAGACACTGCTCAGTTCATCTTTGTTCTGGACGAATGGGATTTTATCTTTCATCAAAATTTCATAACAGAAAATGACAAAAGGAAATACCTGACATTCCTGCGTAATTTATTGAAAGACAGGCCATATGTGCGTCTCGCTTATATGACGGGCATTCTTCCGATAGCCAAATATTCAAGTGGCTCAGAGCTGAATATGTTCAGCGAATTTACGATGGCATCTGAAGAGAGATTTTCAGAATATTTTGGATTTACAGAAAGGGAAGTAGATTTGCTGTTTTGGCGTTACCAGGAACGTGAAGAAAAGCAGAAGAAGGTTACGCGTGAAGGGCTGAAGGAATGGTATGACGGGTATCAAACGAAATCGGGAGAGCGCCTGTATAATCCACGTTCGGTAGTAATGTCTTTATCAAACAATAACCTGGGAAATTACTGGACCAGTTCCGGACCCTATGATGAAATATATTATTATATTGAGCGCAATGTAGATGAAGTACGGGATGATCTGGCACGGATGGTATCCGGTATTCCGGTTTCTGCAAGAGTCAGGGAATATGCGGCTACATCACAGGAACTGAAAACAAGGGAAGAAATCTTTTCAGCGATGGTAGTCTATGGCTTTTTGAGTTACGAAAATGGAAAGGTATCCATTCCAAATAAGGAGTTGGGAGATAAGTTTGCAGAGATGCTTCAAAGAGAACCTTCATTGGGATATGTCTATCGTTTGGCAAAGGAATCCGAGCGCATGTTGGAGGCAACGCTTGCCGGGGATACAAAGACTATGGAAGAGATTTTTGAACTGGTACATGATACTGAGGTTCCGATTCTCAGTTATAATCATGAGACAGAACTGGCAGCCATCGTGAATCTGATTTATCTGGCGGCTCGCGATACCTATCGGGTAGAGCGGGAAGATAAGGCGGGAAAAGGATATGTGGATTTTATCTTCTATCCGGAAACTGATAAAAGTGCAGACTGCATAATTCTGGAATTAAAAGTAGATCATACTCCGGACGAGGCCATTCAGCAGATCAGGGAGAAAAACTATGCGCTCCGTTTTCAGGGAAAGATCGGTAAAAATCTTCAATATTCAGGCAGGATTCAGGCTGTTGGAATTAGTTATGGAAAGGCGGCGAAGAAACATTCCTGCAAAGTGGAGGTTTTATAAAGAATATAGTTTTATAGGTTTTTTTGAAAAGCATGGCTTCGGATACGGGTCATGTTTTTTTATTAACTAAGGAGAAATAAGCTCCTGTCGGGAAAATAAAAAATAACATGATGTGGAATGAATAGTTGACATTCATATCAAATAGAAACAATACATTGATATAAACGTGGAAAGATGCTCCCAATGGAAAACGGCATATTTTGATAAAAACTCGGAATATAATAGACATAGTGGAATTGACATTCCAACATGGTACGATCCGTAATTTAATTACGGGAAAATGTAACAATATGCAAAAAACCGAAGTTAGAAAGGTAAACTGGATGGTTTCTAAATGAGATTATTCAGTTTTTTTAAAAAGAGGCTCATGGTACCATCGCACGAAGTTTTGCGATGAGAAATTTATTAAAATTTTCTAATGGGATTGACGCCTATAACAAGATAGGATAGAATAAAAAAGAACATTTGTTTGGGAAGGAAATTATTGACTATGCACAATATCAGAATATTTATGCTGTTAGAATATTTGGGCGGAATTCGTGTAAACGCATATAAGAGGTGTACAATAATGGTATTACACGAATAATACAGGAGAATCGGATATGAGCGAAGAAAGAAAGTTTCAATTAGTATCTTCCTATAAGCCTACAGGCGACCAGCCCCAGGCGATCGAACAATTAGTAAAGGGTTTCAAAGAAGGCAACCAGTTTCAGACACTCCTTGGCGTTACGGGTTCTGGTAAAACATTTACGATGGCAAATGTCATTCAGGCATTGAATAAGCCTACTTTGATTATTGCTCACAATAAAACGCTGGCAGCGCAGCTTTATGGTGAATTTAAAGAATTTTTTCCGAATAATGCGGTTGAATATTTTGTTTCCTACTACGATTATTACCAACCGGAAGCCTATGTGCCCTCTACGGATACGTATATTGCCAAAGACTCTTCTGTGAATGAAGAAATAGACAAGCTTCGTCTTTCTGCGACGGCAGCTTTGATCGAGAGGAAGGATGTCATTATTATATCCAGCGTATCCTGCATTTATGGTTTGGGCGAACCGGAGAATTTTGAGAAGATGATGGTTTCGTTGCGCCCGGGTATGGAAAAAGACAGGGATGAAGTGATCAGGCAGTTGATTGATACGCAGTATACGAGAAATGATATGGATTTCCACCGGGGTACATTCCGGGTGCGGGGAGATGTGCTGGAAGTTTTTCCGGCGGATCGAGGCGAGACAGCGATTCGTGTGGAGTTTTTCGGCGATGAGATTGACCGTATTACGGAGATTGATGTGTTGACCGGAGAGATTAAGAGCCGATTGAATCATATCAGTATTTTTCCAGCGTCCCATTATGTAGTTCCGCAGGAGAAAATCAATCAGGCAGTCATTGAGATTGAAAAGGAGTTGGAAGAACGGGTACGTTATTTCAAAGGGGAAGATAAGCTTTTGGAGGCGCAGCGGATTGCCGAACGAACAAATTTTGATATTGAGATGTTGAAGGAGACCGGATTCTGCAGCGGAATTGAGAATTATTCCAGACACCTTGCCGGTCTGGGACCGGGTGTACCGCCGCATACATTGATGGACTATTTCCCGGATGAATTTTTGATCATTGTGGACGAGTCCCATATTACGATACCGCAGGTGCGGGGAATGTATGCGGGAGATCAGTCCAGAAAAACAACTTTGGTTGATTATGGGTTTCGACTGCCATCTGCAAAAGACAATCGTCCTCTGAATTTTGAAGAGTTCGAGAGCAAAATAGATCAGATGCTGTTTGTGTCGGCTACGCCGAATGTGTATGAAAAAGAACATGAGTTGCTGAGAACGGAACAGATCATCAGGCCGACGGGTCTGTTAGATCCTAAGGTAGAGGTATGTCCGGTAGAAGGACAGATCGATGATCTGCTTTCCAAAATAAAAAAAGAGATAGAAGGGAAACATAAGGTACTGGTTACCACTTTGACGAAAAAGATGGCGGAAGATCTGACGGATTATATGAGAGAAGTGGGAATCCGGGTAAAATATCTGCATTCCGATATTGACACACTGGAGCGTGCGGAGATTATTCGTGATCTGCGCTTGGACGTGTTTGATGTGTTGGTAGGGATCAATCTGCTTCGGGAAGGCTTAGATATACCGGAGATTACGCTGGTTGCGATTCTGGATGCGGACAAAGAAGGCTTTTTGCGTTCGGAGACATCTCTGATACAGACCATTGGACGAGCAGCCCGAAATTCTGAGGGGCATGTGGCAATGTATGCAGATACGATTACGGATTCCATGCGTGTTGCGATAGAGGAGACTGAGAGACGGCGCAAACTTCAGATGGAGTATAATGAAGCACACGGTATTACACCGCAAACCATACAGAAATCCGTGCGTGATCTGATCAGTATATCCAGGAAAGTGGCTCAGGAAGAGTTGAATTTTGAAAAAGATCCGGAATCTATGAGCCGCAAAGAACTGGAAAAATTGATCAAAGATATCACGAAGAAGATGCAGAAAGCGGCGGCAGAGTTAAACTTTGAGGCGGCGGCTCAGCTGCGTGATCAGATGATTGATCTTAAAAATATGCTGAGGGATTTGGATGCGCAATAGATAACGGATTAAAATGCAGAAGGATTTGGATGCGCAATAGGATAACGGATTAAAAATGCAGAAGGATTTAGATGCGTAATAGGATAGCGGGTTGAAAAAAGACTGCAGAATTTAGTTGCGTAAGAAATTACCAGAAAGATATAAGAAATATAGTAATTAATAAATCGAGGTTATTATGGAAAAACAATACATTAAGATAAGGGGAGCAAATGAGCACAATCTGAAACATATCGATATTGATATTCCGAGAAATGAGTTTGTGGTACTGACCGGATTATCCGGTTCCGGTAAATCATCGCTGGCATTCGATACGATTTATGCAGAAGGACAGAGAAGATATATGGAATCGCTGTCTTCTTATGCCAGACAGTTTCTGGGGCAGATGGAAAAGCCCAATGTAGAAAAAATAGAGGGGCTTTCTCCGGCGATTTCCATTGATCAGAAGTCTACCAACAGAAACCCGCGTTCTACCGTGGGGACGGTCACTGAAATATATGATTATTTCCGGCTTTTGTATGCCAGAGCCGGCATTCCTCACTGCCCGGTCTGCGGCAAGGAGATCCGTAAGCAGACCGTAGATGAGATGGCGGATCAGATCATGGCATTGCCGGAAAGGACGAAAATCCAGCTCCTGGCTCCCGTAGTAAGAGGACGTAAAGGAACACATCAAAAATTGCTGGAAAAGGCAAAGCGGAGTGGCTATGTCAGAGTACAGGTAGACGGAAATGTTTATGAACTGACAGAAGAGATTCAGTTGGATAAAAATAAAAAGCATAATATAGAAATCGTAGTAGACCGTCTGGTTGTAAAGGAAGGAATCGGACGACGGCTGGTGGATTCCATTGAAAACGTACTAAACCTTGCAGAAGGGCTTTTGATCGTAGATGTGATTGGCGGAGAGACCATACAGTTTTCGCAGAGCTTTTCCTGCCCGGATTGCGGAATCAGTATTGACGAGATTGAACCAAGAAGTTTTTCCTTTAACAATCCATATGGCGCTTGCCCGGACTGTTTTGGTCTTGGATATAAAATGGAATTTGATGAAGATCTGATGATTCCGGATAAATCATTGAGTCTGGCAGAGGGCGCGATACAAGTCTTGGGATGGCAGTCATCTTCAGACCCATCCAGCTATACGTATGCTACATTGAAGGCATTATCAGAAGAATACGGATTTGACTTAAATACGCCGTATCAGGATTTGCCGGAGGATATTCGGCACATGCTGATCCATGGAACCAATGGCAGAAAAGTGAAAGTTCATTACCGTGGGCAGCGGGGCGTAGGAGTTTATGATGTGGCATTTGACGGTCTGATCCGAAATGTGGAGCGACGTTATCGTGAGACGGGATCGGAGATTACAAAAGCGGAGTTTGAGACATTTATGCGTATTACTCCGTGCAAGACCTGCCATGGACAGCGATTGAAAAAAGAATCATTAGCAGTAACCGTATCCGGGAAGAATATATATGAGATTACTTCTATGTCCGTAAAAGATCTATATGAATTTTTGCATCACATGGATCTGACGCCTCAGCAGGAGTTGATTGGAAAACAGGTGTTAAAAGAAATTCGTGCCAGAGTAGGATTTTTAAAGGAAGTGGGACTCGATTATCTGTCTTTGTCCAGGGCCACGGGAACGCTTTGCGGAGGAGAGGCACAGCGTATCCGTCTGGCAACGCAGATTGGTTCCGGACTGGTTGGAGTAGCATATATTTTGGATGAACCGAGTATCGGTCTTCATCAGAGGGATAATGATAAGCTCTTGGCTGCTTTGAAAAATCTTAAGGATATGGGAAACAGTCTGATCGTGGTGGAACATGATGAGGACACCATGCGTGCGGCAGATTTTATTGTTGATATTGGACCTGGCGCCGGAGAGCACGGTGGAGAAGTGGTGGCATCGGGAAGTGCAGAGGAAATCATGAAATGCGAAAATTCTATAACCGGTGCATACTTAAGTCATAGGATTGAAATTCCGGTGCCAAAGAAACGGCGTAAACCGACGGGCTATCTGACGATAAAAAAGGCGGCTGAGAATAACCTGAAGAATATCAATGTGAAGCTTCCGCTTGGCGTAATGGTGTGTGTGACAGGCGTATCCGGTTCCGGAAAAAGTTCGCTGATAAATGAGATTTTGTATAAACGTCTTGCCAGAGATTTGAATCGTGCCCGCAGTATACCGGGAAAGCATGGCGGAATAGATGGCATCGGGCAGCTGGATAAGGTAATTTGCATTGATCAGTCTCCGATCGGCAGAACTCCGCGTTCTAATCCGGCGACCTATACAGGCGTTTTCGATCAGATTCGGACCTTGTTTGCAGCGACTCCGGATGCCAAGGCAAGAGGTTATCAAAAAGGAAGATTCAGTTTTAATGTGAAAGGCGGACGATGTGAAGCTTGCTGCGGCGATGGTATCATAAAAATTGAGATGCATTTTCTGCCGGATGTGTATGTTCCCTGCGAGGTATGTCAGGGCAAGAGATATAACAGAGAGACCCTGGAAGTAAAATATAAGGGGAAGAGTATTTACGATGTACTTGACATGACTGTTGAGGAGGCATTGGGATTTTTTGCAAGTGTTCCTTCTATAAAAAGAAAGATTCAGACGCTTTATGATGTGGGGCTTTCCTATATTCGTCTGGGACAGCCGTCTACGACACTCTCCGGTGGAGAAGCACAGCGTATCAAGCTTGCTACGGAGCTTAGTAAACGGAGTACGGGAAAAACGATCTATATTTTGGATGAGCCTACCACCGGACTTCATTTTGCGGATGTTCATAAACTGGTGGAAATTCTTCATCGCCTGGCTGAAGGAGGGAACTCCGTATTTGTCATTGAGCATAATCTGGATGTGATCAAAACGGCAGATTATATTATTGATATGGGACCGGAAGGCGGCGATGACGGCGGTACTGTAGTCGTGCAGGGTACGCCGGAGGAAGTGGCGGCAGATCCGAAATCTTATACGGGACAGTATGTGAAAAAATATCTGAAATAGAGAGGAACTTTTTCAGATCAGTATGAATTGGCTGTTCAAATGCAGTTTGCAATTCTTTGAGATGCAATACAAAAAGAGTTGGCTGTTTCTGCTGATGAAACAACCAACTCTCGAAGGGTTCGGGGAGTGCCCCCGGACTTGCGTCCGGAAGGCATGAGTTATGAAAAATTATAATAGCTAATTGCTAGTACATGTTTAGTATAAGAAGAAAATGTGAAAAATATGTGATGAGAATCTAAAGAAAAAGGAAAAATAAGAAAAAGAGGAAATAGCAGGAATCTTAATTTTTCATTAAATGTAAGTAGTTTTTTATGAATTTTTGAAAAATCCTTTGAAAAATGGTAGTATTTGTATATAATAGATAAACAGTGATAAAATACAGCCAGTGGCTGAAATACAAAAACGTTTATATTTATGCAAGTGGGAAGTGAAAATTTGGAAATTCCCAGGGAATAAGATACTTATACAAATACATCATACAGAAATGAGAAAGGAGTTTGGAAAATGGTTTCCACAGATATTGGAATTGATTTAGGCACAGCCAGCATCCTTGTTTACATCAAGGGCAAAGGTGTTGTATTAAAAGAGCCGTCGGTTGTCGCTTTTGACCGGGATACAAATAAAATTAAGGCAATTGGAGAGGAAGCTCGTCTGATGCTTGGAAGGACGCCGGGAAATATTGTGGCAGTCAGACCGCTGCGTCAGGGCGTTATTTCTGATTATACTGTTACGGAAAAAATGATGAAATATTTTATACAGAAGGCAGTAGGCAAAAAGAGTCTTCGGAAACCGCTGATCAGTGTCTGCGTGCCGAGCGGCGTTACAGAGGTGGAGAAAAAAGCGGTAGAGGATGCTACTTATCAGGCTGGAGCCAGAGACGTAAAGATCATTGAGGAGCCAATTGCGGCAGCAATCGGCGCAGGAATCGATATTTCCAGACCATGCGGCAATATGATCGTAGATATCGGCGGCGGTACTGCTGATATTGCTGTTATTTCTCTGGGCGGCACCGTAGTCAGCACTTCTATTAAAATTGCCGGCGATGATTTTGACGAGGCGATTGTACGTTACATGAGAAAGAAACATAATCTTTTGATCGGCGAGAGAACTGCAGAGGATATTAAGATCAAAATCGGAACATGTTATCCGCTGCCGGAGCCAATGACTCTGGATGTCAGGGGCCGAAACCTGGTTACGGGTTTGCCAAAGACAGTAACAGTATCTTCCGAGGAGACGGAGGAAGCGTTAAAAGAAGCTACGATGCAGATTGTGGAAGCGGTGCACAGTGTGCTGGAAAAAACGCCTCCTGAGCTGGCTGCAGATGTGGCAGACCGTGGAATTGTCCTCACAGGAGGAGGCGCTTTGCTGCGCGGTTTAGAGCAGCTTTTAGAATCTCATACAGGAATCAATACAATGACAGCGGAAGATCCTATGACCTGTGTGGCTATTGGAACAGGTAAATATGTAGAATTTTTGGCTGGCAAAAGAGATGAATAGATAAAAAGCAGTTAAGGGGACAAGCGGTTTGCTGTCCCCTTTTTAAAAATATAAGGCATTGGGGGCTTCTCGTGGAAGTGACAGAATAAGGATTTTTACAGTCCCCCAAAGCAGAGAGGGATTTCCGGCATGGAAAAGATCACAGGGTACGTAGAGCATATCGTATATCGCAATCAGGACAATGGTTATACCGTTTTAAATTTGGTCAGTGAGGGAGAAGAGATTCCCTGCACTGGTATTTTTCATGTTATCAGCGAAGGAGAGACGATAGAGGCGACCGGCGAATTTACGTCCCATCCGACATATGGCGACCAGTTTAAAGTAAGCACATTTGAGAGTAAATCTCCGGAGGATCTGGTTTCTATAGAACGCTATCTTGGATCAGGCGCTATCAAAGGGGTGGGAGCTGCGCTGGCGGCACGCATTGTGAGGCGTTTTGGGGAAGATACGTTTCAGGTTATCGAGGAGGAACCGGAGCGGCTGGCAGAAGTAAAAGGCATCAGTGAGAGAAAGGCCATGGAAATTGCGGAGCAGGCGGAGGAAAAGCGGGAGCTTCGGCAGGCAATGATATTTTTGCAGAAATATGGCATATCCCTGACGCTTGCAGTAAAAATTTATCAGACATATGGTATGGATGTATACCGGATTATTCAGGAGAACCCCTATCAGTTGGCGGATGACATGAGCGGCGTGGGGTTTAAAATCGCAGATGAGATTGCCCGGCGCGTGGGGATTCATACGGACTCGGACTTTCGGATACGAAGCGGTATTTTATATGCATTACAGCAGGCGGCGGCAGAGGGGCATACTTGCCTGCCGAAGGATTTGCTGACGGCAAGAGCCTGTGATCTGCTGGAGGTAGAGCCTGAATACATAGAAAAACATTATATGGATATGGGAATTGACCGGAAAGTGGTTTTAAAAGAGCTGGAAGGAACGATGTATGTTTATGCCGCCACCTATTATTATATGGAGGCAAATACGGCGGCGATGCTTCGGGCATTAAATATATCTTACGATGTGACAGATTCGGAGATCGAACAGCGGGTCCACCGGATTGAAAAAAGTACCAACATGCAGTTGGATGAAATGCAGATGCAGGCAGTAAAGGAGGCCGTTAAAAACGGCTTGCTGGTCATTACCGGCGGACCGGGAACCGGAAAGACGACTACTATTAATGCAATCATCCGCTATTTTGAAGCGGAAGGTATGGATATGTTTCTGGCAGCGCCGACGGGGCGGGCGGCAAAGCGAATGAGTGAAACTACAGGGTATGAGGCCCGGACGATTCATCGCATGTTGGAGCTGAACGGCGGTATGGAAGGCGATGCGGGTTTTGAAAGAAATGAAAAAAATCCTTTGGAGACGGACGTTATTATCGTAGATGAAATGTCTATGGTTGACATAACATTAATGTATTCCCTGTTAAAAGCGGTTGTTTATGGAACCCGATTGATTCTGGTGGGGGATGCGGACCAGCTGCCAAGCGTTGGTCCGGGATGCGTGCTGAAGGATATCATTGAATCGGATGCGTGCAAGGTCGTTCGATTAAAAAGGATTTTTCGGCAGGCATCTATGAGCGATATTGTTGTAAATGCTCATAAGATCAACCGCGGAGAAGAAGTCACATTAGATAATAAGAGCAGGGATTTCTTTTTCCTTAAGAGATATGATGCAGATGTGATCATTAGTATCTGTATACAGTTGATTAAGCAGAAGCTGCCGAAATATGTGGATGCCCAGCCCTTTGATATTCAGGTGCTGACTCCTATGAGAAAAGGACTTTTAGGTGTGGAACGTCTGAATACTATTTTGCAGCAGTATTTGAATCCGCCTGAGGATGGAAAGAAAGAGAGGGAGCATGGTCAGATGCTTTTTCGAGAAGGCGACAAGGTCATGCAGACAAAAAATAATTATCAGATAGAGTGGCAGGTGCTAAGCCGGTATGGTATTCCGGTGGAAAAGGGCCTGGGTGTGTTTAATGGAGATATGGGGATCGTAAAAGAAATCAATACATTTTCCGGGATCATGGTAGTGGAATATGAAGAGGGGAAAACAGTGGAATATCCCTTTAAACAGCTGGATGAGCTGGAGCTGGCGTATGCGATTACCGTGCATAAGTCTCAGGGAAGCGAGTATCCGGCGGTGGTAATCCCTGTACTGACAGGTCCCCGGATGCTGATGAACCGAAATCTTTTATATACGGCGGTTACCCGGGCTAAAAAATGTGTGACATTGGTAGGCGATGATGTTTTCTTTCAGAAAATGATTGAAAATGTCAATGAGAAGAGGAGGTATACGGGATTAAAGGAAAGATTGCAAGAATCCTATTAAGAGAGTGTATGAAGCTTTTTTATCCGCTTCGCTGTCCCTTTTGTGATGAAATATTGGGGCCTTATGAACAGAAGAGAATGGTTTGTAAAACATGTGATGAAAAACTTGTTTACATAAAAGATGATTATTGCCTGAAGTGCGGGAAGCCGTTGGAATCTGAGTCTGCCGAATATTGTATGGATTGTGCAAAGCGAAAGCATTATTTTGACCAGGCAAGATCCCTTTTGTCTTATCAGGGAAATGTAAAGCATTCCCTGTACCGGTTTAAAAATGCAAATCGACGGGAATATGCATTGTTTTACGGCGCAGAAATAGAAAAAAGGTTCCGCAGATGGATCGAACGCAATCGGATTGATTATATTGCGGCTGTTCCGATGTATTCTAAAAGAAGAAGAGAACGGGGATATAATCAATCAGAGGTTCTTGCGGCGGAGCTTGGCTTCAGGGTTGGGATCAAGGTAAAAAAGAAACTTTTGGTAAAGAAAGCAGATACGAAGCCGCAGAAAACCTTAGGTCGGGCAGAACGAAGGGAAAATTTGAAAAATGCATTTATTGTGACAGAAACGCTTAAGGGAAAGAAAATACTTTTGGTGGATGATATTTATACTACGGGAGCAACTGTGGATATGGCTGCGAAGGCGCTGAAAGAGGCCGGTGCAGATAGGGTATATGCCATTTGTGTGGGCGCCGGAGGTTAAAAAAACTTTGCATCCCATAGGTTGTATGTTATACTAAAAAAGAATCATGGAATCATTTTGCGTATAGAATGTGAATGAATCAGGGTTTCAAATACCGGGTCTGGATAGAGTAGGTGGATATTATGATAAATCAGGAAAAAGTCTGTGACATGACAAGGATGGCTGCCTATGAAGACGGCAAAGGCGAGAAAGAATTGAATATAAGTACATTCCGCAGAAAAGATTTTGTGGCGCTTGAAATGGTAAAGTCTTTTTTTCTGGGGACTATTTCGTATGTGATTTTGTTGGCAATTTATGTTTTGATAAAACCGGAGATCGTTGCCAGACTGAATACCTTTGCGGCTATGAAAAAATATGGGATCAGGATCGGAATTGCGTATATTATTTTCCTGGGAGCCTATTTGACGCTGACGTTTTTCTGGGCACGCGCAAGACATAAGTTTTCAATGAAGGATACGGCCAGCTACAGGAGAAAGCTGAAACGGATATCCAGGACATATAGAGATCATTGATTAGGGAGAAGATGACATGACGGTTTTGTTGGAGTTTCGGGAAAAGTTTTTCCAGATCGTAGGAAAAAGAGAACGACTTATATTGGCGGCAGTCAAATTTGTGATTGCTTTTTTTGCGTTTTTCTTCATTAACCGTATGGTAGGATATATGGATCAGATTTCAGATCCGTTGATCTGGATAGGATTGGCAGCAATCTGTGCATTTACTCCGTGTGCCGTTACTCTTTTGATCGGGGCGGCCTTGATATTGGCAAATTTTTATGTGTTATCTATGGAGTTAAGCGTTATTGCGCTGCTGCTGTTTGTTTTGATGTTTTGTTTGTATTTTCGGTTTGTGCGCGGGAGCGGTCTGTATGCAGTTCTTGCTGCCCTTTTATGTGCGGCCCGAATTCCCTTTGTAATGCCTAACGTGTTGGGAATGCTGACAAAACCATATAAGGTATTTTCTATTGTTTTCGGCGCCATGGTGTATTTTTTGCTGAAAAATGTAAAAGCGAATGAGGCTCTATTCCGTTCGCTGCAGGACAACAGCGGCGACACATCGAAATATGCGCTGGCATTAAATCAGATTTTTGTAAATAAAGAAATGTTTTTGTATATTGTTGCGTTTATTGCGGCTGCAATCGTGGTTTACTATGTGCGGCGAATGAGCGCAGATCACGCCTGGGGGGCGTCTGTAATCAGCGGAACGGTGGTGCAGCTCATAATTGTGTGCGGCGGAGAGATCGCACTGGGTAATGCGGTAAGAATTATTCCGGTATTTATCGGATGTCTGGTTTCCCTGTTTGTATCTACGGGCGTTATGTTTATGGTCCGTGCGTTAGACTATTCCAGAGTAGAGAGGGTACAGTTTGAAGACGACGAATATTACTATTATGTGAAAGCTGTGCCAAAATCCTCTGTTGCGTTGTCAGATAAGCAGGTAAAACAGATTGCTTCGAAGAGAAATAAAGATGGAAGAAATTCAACCCCGGGCAAAAAAGTAAAGAGAGCGCATGTTTATAAAAAGAAACATACGGCAGAAGGGGACTCCGGATTAACGGAGAAAGATGATTTAGAAAAAGATACTTCATTGACAGAGGAGCAGAAAGCGCTTGCCCAGAAAGCGATGGAGGAGTTTGATGTAGATGGAGAATGGCTGGAATAGAGGAAGCCGATCATGATCTGCAAATTTGAAAAGTGGAAGGAAGTGAAAAAATGAGAGAATTGATTGCGCCGTTTTATGCAATGGTGGATCGTTATCTGTACTGGATCGATATGCCTAAGGTGTCAAAGACTGATGTGGTAGAAATTATTATTATTGCGTTTTTATTGTACCATTTTCTTGTTTGGATCAAAAACACCCGTGCATGGGCGCTCTTTAAAGGTATTCTCGTCGTTTTGATATTCCTTTTGCTTGCAGCGTTTTTCCAGATGAATACGATACTCTGGCTGGCAAGCAAGTTATTTAGTGTCGCTGCGATCGCTTTGGTTGTGATTTTCCAGCCAGAACTTCGGCATGCTTTAGAACAGCTCGGACGTACCAATATTTTAGCTTCTATTTTTAATATTAATTTTCAGAAAGAGGAAGATGACGTATTCAGTGAAAAAACAGCCGGCGAGATCGTGAAGGCCTGTTTTGAGATGGGAAAAGTGAAAACGGGAGCGTTGATCGTCATTGAGCGTGAAACACCTCTGAATGAGTATATACGAACCGGAATTACCCTGGATGCAGTTTTGACCAGCCAGTTATTGATCAACATCTTTGAGCATAATACGCCGTTGCACGACGGCGCCGTTATCGTGCAGGGAAGCAGGATCGTGTCAGCTACTTGTTATCTGCCATTGTCCGATAATTTTAAGCTGAGTAAGGAGCTGGGAACCCGTCATCGTGCGGCAGTCGGCGTCAGTGAGGTCAGTGATTCCCTGACTGTCATTGTGTCTGAGGAAACAGGATATGTTTCTTTGGCGGTGGACGGTACGTTGTATCGAAATGTAGAGCCGAATTTCCTTCGGGAAAAGCTGGTAACTTTGACTGGCGCACAGGGAAGAAACAGTAATAGACTCGTAGAAAAATTGAAAAGGAGGCTGAATGATGCTGCAAAAGATAGCAAAACTGATAACAAATAATTTCGGCCTCAAATGTCTGGCTGTAATAGTGGCAGTCGTATTTTGGCTGGTTATTGTAAATCTGGAGGATCCGGAGAAAACAAGAATATTTACCGTACAGGTGGAGATAGAAAATGCTGATTATTTGACCAATATGGGAAAGACCTATGAAGTACTAAACGGATCTGATACGATATCCTTTTCTGCGACAGGCAAGCGCTCTGCGATTGAGCGCATAAGCGCATCGGATTTTAAGGTAACAGCTAATATGGAAGATATTGTAAATATGTCAGAAATCCCGATTACGATTACACTTCAAAGGTATGCCAGTCAGGTATCCATTTCTAAAAAGACAATGTTTGTCGAGCTGAATGTGGAGGATCTGGTAACACAGTCCTTTGATATAGAGGTAGAGACTTCCGGCGAAATGGAAGCGGGATATTCTATTTCCGATTTGAAAGTGTCTCCGGGAGAGGTCTCTGTGACAGGTCCGGAATCGGTGGTTGCACAGATTGCAAAAGCTGTGGCAGATGCAGATATCAATTCGATGGATGAAGATTTTGTCCAGGATGCAGATATCATACTTTACGATGAGAAAGGAAATGTACTTCCTATGGATCGCCTGACGTTAAACCACCAGACAGCTACAGTGTCTGCCGGTGTGCTGCAGACTAAGACAGTTCCGGTAGAATATGAAACAAGCGGTACGCTTCCGTCGGGTTATCGTATCAATGAAGTATCAGGTACGATTAAGGAAGTGGTTATCCAGGGCAAGAAAAAAGATATGGAAACGGTGGATGAGCTGCTTGTCAGTGGAGCTGCACTGAGCGTGTCAGGCAGACAGCAGAGTGCGGAATTGTTAATTGATCTGAATGATTATTTGCCAAAGGGTGTGTCGCTGGCGAAAATTCAGGAAGAGACATCAACCGTCACAATTGAGATAGAGGGTATGACCCAGAGTCAGTTTGACGTTCCGTCAGGAAACATAGAAATGAAAAATATAGCGGATGGATATACGGCTAATTTTGAAGATACGCTGGTATCTGTCTTGCTGCAGGGTTATGCTTCTGATTTGGAGGAAATTTCTGTGGCGGACATAAAGGGCAGTGTGGATTTGTCCGGACTGGAAGAAGGAAGCCATTCTGTGAGCGTGGTAATATCGGGGGATTATCAGGTCGCAGAACCAGTGAGAACAACGGTCATCTTGAAACAAAATACGGCTGCCGGAAATGTACCGGATAATGATGAACCGGAAGAAACGACAGAGTAGTAAGTGTTAGGAGAGGGAAAGTAGTATGGTAAGTAAGAAAATAATAGTGAAAAATCCTACAGGTTTGCATTTGCGTCCCGCAGGAGTTCTCTGCGACACAGCAGTACAGTTTCAGTCAAAGATCACGTTTCAAAAGGGGAATACGACATCAAATGCGAAGAGCCTGCTGAGCGTATTAGGAGCACGGGTAAAGGCCGGAGATGAAGTGGAGTTCTTCTGTGAAGGCGAGGATGAACAGGAAGCGTTGGATACGGTCGTGGCGGCTGTGGAAGCAGGACTTGGTGATTAGGGATCATAGATTTGAGCCCGCTTTATCTAGTGATGTATCAGAGAGAAGTTTCCTGTGGAGTCTGTAAACAGAGGTATGTTTAGGGAAATGGAGGTGCTTTTTAATGGATTTGAATGAATTAATTCAGCAGATTTTAGAGGTTGCCCATAAGAATGATAATCATATTGGCTATTATGTGATTATGGATCTGTTGAAGGAATCAAAAAATCTTAGTCTGAGTAAGAAGTTAATAGAAAGCATCTTTGATAGTCTGTCAGATAATGGAATTATTATTGAAAATGGTGAAGAGGATTATCTGGAAATGGCAGATATAGATTCCGGCATGTATATTCCGGCGGATGTTCATATTACGCCAAGAAATATAACAATAGACATAATAGTAGACCGGTTAAAATATCATGAAATAGATTTAAGCCCTGCGTTTCAGAGAAAAGGAGGGCTATGGTCTGAAGCACAGCAAAGCAGACTTATAGAATCTATTATGTTAAAGATTCCAATACCTACATTCTATTTCAATGCAGTTGAGGAAGAAAAGTGGGTTGTAATAGATGGTCTTCAAAGGCTGACGGCATTGTACAATTTTGCAGTAACCGGCAAATTGAAGCTGCAGGGCTTGGAGTATTTGACGGAGTTTGAAGGGTTTGGGATCAATGAATTACCACGCCAGTATTACCGGCGTATTAGAGAGACTCAGATACAGATATATACCATTGAGAAAGGAACTCCGGATGAAGTAGTATTTAATATTTTTAAGAGGATTAACACGGGGGGCCTCAATTTGGAACCACAGGAAATCCGGCATGCGCTGTATCAGGGAAAAGCGACAACATTAATAAAAGAACTGGCAGAGACAGAGAGCTTTTTAAAAGCGACAGGTCATGCGATTCGAACAGATCGGATGCAGGATTGTGAGTATGTGACAAGGTATTTGGCTTTTACGGAGTTGGATTATAAGAAACAGTATACGGGCAACATTGATAATTTTTTAATAAAAGCATTAAAAACAGTAAATAATTATTCCAATATTGACATAGAAGGTGTAAAATGTGATTTTGATATTGTAATGAATGGATGCTATGAACTTTTGGGGAAATATGCATTCCGAAAAGTCAATGCAGAGGGACGAAGAGGACCAATCAACAAAGCACTATTTGAGATGTGGACATATTGTATATATAATTGTACAGATGATGAGATCGCCTATTTAATAGAGCAGAGGGATGTTGTTCAAAAACAGTTTAGAAAATTTTTGCAGCGCAGCGATATGATAAATGCAATTAAAGCAGGAGATAAATATTCGTTGGCGAATAGAATAGAATCGCTTAATAAAATGATTAGAGGAATTTTAGATGATAACTAGAATTTGTTTGAAAAACTTTAAGTGTTTTGAAAATTTAGATATCAAATTAACGAATGTGAACATTCTAACGGGCATTAACGGAATGGGGAAATCTACGATCATTCAGTCTCTCTTGCTATTGAAGCAAACGGGCCAAGAGCTTATTGTAAATCAAAGAGTAAGATTAAATGGAGAACTGGTACAGCTTGGCGTAGGTCGGGATATCCTTTGCGAATCGGCAGAAGATGATGCCAGCATTGGGATTTCCATATGGGAAGAAGGACATGAGAAATCATATCAGTTTTATTATGAACCCTTTTCTGATACTTTGGATACGACAGAAAAATGTGATAGCATTCCGGATGTTGCGGAGTTGGGGAAATCGGTTTATCTATCTGCTTATCGGATCCAGCCGATAAATATATATGGAATTACAAATGAAAAAAAGTTACTTCAAAGAGAATTTGGAAGTGATGGGTTATATACACTGCAGTATTTGAAAGAATACGGGCCGCAGAAGACACAGTTATGTATAGAAGACGGAATGGAGGAGTCAGAAACCCTATATCAGCAGGTAGAGCGATGGATGGGATTGGTCGCGCCTGGCGTATCGATCGATATTAATGTAGATATTGATAAACAGTTGGCAAGACTGGGATACTCTTTTGTGGAAGGAAAGAATAGAACAAATACCTATAGTTGTGTTAATGTTGGATTTGGAATAACTTATGTATTGCCTATTGTAGTAGCACTGCTTTCTGCAAAAGAAGGAGATTTGATTCTTCTGGAAAATCCAGAAGCACATATTCATCCGGGTGGTCAACGCAAATTAGGGGAACTGATTGCAGCAGTGGGAAATGCAGGGGTTCAAATTATTGTGGAGACACATAGTGATCACATTTTGAATGGAATTAGAATTGCGGTAAAAAATGGTGTTATAAATAAAAATGATATAAATCTCCTGTATTTTTATAAAGATATGGAGGATGGATATAGGCATAAATATGCAAATCCGCATATTGATGAGAATGGAAGAATTGATGAATGGCCTCAAGGATTTTTCGATGAATGGGATAATGCATTGTTGGAATTGTTGTAGGTATCGATATGAAGGATAAAGTACTATGAATATAGTGATCAATGATATATCCTTTTTAAAAGGATTTTCAGACAGATACACAGCAGATAAAGCATTAGATGAATTTGGAACGTTATGTTTACGGATGAAAAAAGATGAAGTAAGTCAAGTAGTACCTGATAGAGACATTATAAACAGTCCTGTAATAAATAAAGAATTACCGTTGGCATCAGACTATACTCTTATGGATGCCTTGAAGAATATGAGACTTCGCGATACGGATAAGTTTCGTTTTTTGATATCAAAATTGACACAGTATAGCAGTGGTGGCGAAGAGGAATATAAAGACGAAATAACAATAGCTGACATTTCATCTATACATTGTGCGTTGTACAGGAATGAAATATTTATCAGCCTGCAGTCATCGGATACATTTTCGCAGGAAACGATAGAAGGTATACTTAATAGTGAGAAGAAAGTAGTATTGCGAAATATTGCGGATCAGGAGCACATTTATACATATTGGAGAGAACTCGGATTTCGCGAATATGAATTAAATCCAAAGCATGGGAAACGGGAATATATCCGGGCAGGAGGGCGTTTTGTGGGAATGGCTCCGGAAACGGATGAACTGGGACAGCAGTTATTAAATAAAGTTTTAAGTTATAAAGGACGCTTATTTTCAGTTGACACACAGAGGAGTAACCGGATTTATGAATTTAGGCGGTCATATGCAAACAAATATCATGGCTATTGCCAGAATGCATTGACAACAGATGAAGAAAAAACGGTTTTGAAATTGTGGAATGAAATATGGGCGCGGGATGATGCGGCTGTGGAAGCAGGGCTTGGTAATTGATAGGGAATATTAGTAGACAGATTTTTTTATGTATGTTAGAATGTGCTATTGTTAAGAAGAAGTAAGATGTAGTAGGTTTTATCATGAACATTAAGATTGTTGTTGCTGCACATAAAGTGTACAGAATGCCGGATTCGGATATTTATTTGCCGGTGCATGTTGGAGCGGCAGGTAAGGCAGATATTGGTTATATTCGGGATGATTCTGGAGAAAATATCTCAGAGAAAAACCCACAGTACTGTGAACTTACAGGGCTGTATTGGGCATGGAAAAATATAGAAGCCGATTATTATGGACTGGTGCATTACAGAAGATATTTTGTCGACTTGAAAAAGCCAGCACATAAGGGAGACACTTATCAAAGAATATTGGGCAGAGAATATCTGGAGAAATTGTTACAGGACACAGATATTATTTTGCCAAAGAAAAGAAATTATTATATTGAAAGCATTTATTCACACTATGCCCATACTCATTATGCAGAACATCTGGATTGTATGAAAGATATTGTAGAAAAAAGATGTCCGGAGTATTTAAGTGCATATGAGGATGTACTTAATAGTAAAAAAGCACACATGTTTAATATGGTAATTATGAGCAGAAGTAAATTTAGTACATATTGTACATGGCTTTTTCCATTGCTTGAAGAATTAGAAAAACGTATAGATATTTCTGATTATGATGATTTTCAGGCACGATACATTGGCAGAGTATCCGAGATATTGTTAAATGTCTGGATGGAAAAAAATCAGTATTCTTATAAAGAGCTGCCGGTGCTGATGATAGGAAAAGTACGTTGGGCAAAGAAAATCTGGTCTTTTTTGCGTGCAAAATTTCGAGGGAAAAAATACGAAAAGGGATTTTAGTTACCATTTCTTAAATGAGAGGAATGAAGGAACAGGATGAAAAAATTTATAAATGATGTAAAAAAGTATTTTAAATATGTAATATATGCCGGACAGACTGAATTAAAAGCGGAAGTGGCTAATTCGTATCTGAATTGGCTTTGGTGGCTTATTGAACCTATTTGCTTTATGTTTATTTATTCTTTGGTATTTGGACTTTTGTTCGGGGCAACGGAACCACATTTTAATATTTTTGTATATATTGGTATTACGATGTGGGACTTCTTTAATCGAATGCTGACGGCAAGTGTAACTGTGGTCAGAAATAATAAGCCAATTGTATCTAAGGTGTATATACCTAAATATATGCTGATATTTGTTAAGATGTATGTAAATGCATTCAAAATGTTTGTGGCATTTATTTTAATGTTTATCATGATGGCGATAACAGGGGTTCCATTTACATTACAAATTTTATGGATCATACCGATTGTAATAACGTTATTCTGTTTTACATTTGCTATTTGCTCTATTTTATTGCATTTCGGTGTTTATGTAGATGATTTGGCAAACGTAGTGAAAATATTTCTTCGAATGATGTTTTATGTAACGGGCGTCTTTTATAATTTGAATGATAAGGTAGGAAAAGCCTTGGGCGATAAATGGGCTGTGATTATTGGACATTTAAACCCAATGGCGAGTATCATTTCGGATATGAGAGCCGCTTTATTATATGGAACTATGCCGGACGTTAGATTTATGGCTTTATGGTTTGTGGCAGGTATTTTGGTTTCTACTTTAGGAATTCGATTAATCTATCAGAATGAAAATAGTTATGTGAAGGTGATCTAATGAGTGAAGTTGCTATTGAAGTAAAGGATTTATGTATAAATTATAAGACATTGGGATCTTATTCCATAAAGAAAATGTTGTTGCGGGGGCAGAAGAGTCAAAAAGATGATTTCCAGGCGGTAAAGCATGTAAGCTTTTCTTTGGAAAAAGGCGAAATATTAGGAATTATTGGAAAAAATGGAAGCGGAAAATCTACGATGCTGAATTCTATTGCTGGCATCTTTGCACCGAATGAAGGGTCTATTGATTTACATGGACATAGTGTGTCATTACTATCTATTGGAGTAGGATTTAACAAAAAAATCTCTGGTCGGGAAAATATCATGTTGTCTGGTATGCTTCTTGGTTTTCCTAAAGATTATATAAAAGACAAAATGGATGAAATAATTGAATTTTCTGAGTTGGGGGATTTTATAGACAAGCCGGTGCGGACATATTCCAGTGGTATGTATTCCAAGCTGGCCTTTTCTGTTACTGCTATTTTGGAAACAGAAATCATGTTGATAGATGAAGTGCTGAGTGTTGGTGATGAACATTTCAGGAAGAAAAGTCTGGCAAAGATGAAATCTTTAATCAACGATAAAAATAGAACTGTTGTTATCGTTTCCCACAGTATTACAACGTTAAAAGAGTTATGTACAAAGGTTATGTGGATGCATGAGGGAGAAGTGAAAATGTTGGGGGAACCGGAAGACGTACTGAAGAAATACAAAGAATTTATGAAGTAGGTGTCAGAATGAAAGGAAACTTATCAACCTATTCCCTTTTTAGAAAAATGGTTATAGAAAATAATGACATCTATACCCTATCACAGAACGACGTAGAGGCTGTGCAGCAGGTTTTGCTGGATATGATGGATGATATTCATAAAGTTTGTGTTGATAATGACTTGACTTATGTTATGAGCGGTGGATGTGCTCTTGGTGCTGTGCGTCATGGCGGTTTCATACCATGGGATGATGATATTGACGTTTGTATGCCAAGAAAGGATTATGATAGATTTCGGGAATGTTTTTTAGCTGCGCACACGGATACCTATTATATACAGGAAATTCGAGCTTGCGAGAAGTATGATTTGAATTTCATGAAAGTAAGATTAAAAAATAGTGTTTTCTGTGAATTTTTAGATCCGGAACCAGAAAAAGCAGGAATTTTTATTGATATTTTTCCAATAGAAAATGTAAGAGACAATTTATTAGGAAGAAAGATACAGTGGATTATGTCTGACGGGATGCAGTTTATCTGCTCCTGTTTAAGAATCCGCAAGAAGAAAGCGCAGCTTTTGTCAATGGCAGGAGATTCGATAGAGGCGAGACGTATGATTCAAATAAAGTCTGCATTGGCATTGCCATTGAGTGTGATTTCTTTTCGGAAATGGCTATTGTGGACGGAAAAGGTACTAATGAGAAATAAGAATGAAAATACGGAATATGTATCGATCCCTACAGGGGGGAAACATTTTAAAGGCGAGACATATCCCAGACAGTGGTTGTTTCCACCACAATTAGTATCATTTGAAGATAGAAACTATTATACGATGGCAGATGTGAAAAGTTATTTAAAGCAAATGTATGGAGATTATATGAAAATCCCGCCTGCAGATCAGAGAGAGAGACATGCATTGTTGGCATTTTCATTGCCGGAAGGGAAACATAAATGAAGGATCAATACTTAGAAGAAGATTTAAAAAATATAGCTTCAAGAACCATGAAGTACAGAGAATTATATGGAAGCAGCATTTTGGTTACCGGAGCAACTGGATTAGTCGGCTCTCAGACTGTAAAAGCTTTGCTTATGATGAATCGCATGTACCAGACAGAAATTACTGTATATGCATTGGTAAGAGATCAGAAAAAAGCAGACAGACTGTATGCGGATTTTGTTGATGAGGAGCTTGTTTATATAACTGGCGATTTGCAGCAAAACCTGGATATGGGACAAAAGGTGGATTATATTATTCATACAGCCAGTCCCACAGCATCTAAATTTTTTGTAGAACATCCGGTAGAGACATTGGGGATTGCGATTGATGGAACACGAAAAGTTTTAGAACTGGCTAAGGAAAAACACTGTAAAGGCGTAGTATATTTGTCCTCTATGGAAGCTTTTGGCATCACAGATCCGACTTTGGAAACCGTAAAAGAGGAAGATTTAGGGTATATTGATATTCATCATGTTCGCAGTTCTTATTCAGAAGGAAAGCGTGTATGTGAATTGCTGTGCTCCTGTTATGCTTCGGAGTATGGTGTGCCCGTTAAAATTGCCAGATTGGCACAAACGTTTGGTGCAGGAATTCCATATGAGGAAAACAGAGTTTTTGCACAGTTTGCAAAAAGCGCTATCAATGGAACTGATATTGTGTTACACACAAAGGGGTTGTCTGTAGGAAATTATTGCTATACCAGAGACGTGGTAGCTGCGCTCCTTTTGTTACTCATCAAAGGAGAAAATGGGCAGGCATATACTGTTGTGAATGAAGAGTCACATATTACAATTGGAAATATGGCGAAGCTTGTTGCTGAAAAGATTGCCGATAACAAAATAAATGTAGTATTTGATATCCCGGAGGATGCATTGACGTATGGATATGCACCCGATGTGAAAATGCATTTGAATTCACATAAATTACAGGCTTTGGGATGGAAACCGGAAGTAGGATTAGAGGAATCCTATCATAGAATGATTGCCAGTATGCTGGCTACGAGAGAGTAAAATGAAACATTTATTGACCTTAGAGGAAATGCATCAGAGAGAATTGGTAATGATGAAGCTGTTCCATGAATTTTGTGAGGAACATGAATTGCGTTATTATATGTGCGGTGGTACACTGCTTGGCGCTGTTCGTCATCAGGGATTTATTCCGTGGGACGATGATGTTGATTTGCTGATGCCAAGACCGGATTATGAAAAAATGCAGAAATTAATTGCAGAGCAGCCATATTTACCGAGATATGAATTTCATTCTTATACCTTGGGCAATTTGCGGGAAAATTTTACAAAATTAGTGGATTTGCATACGCTGGTGGATAAGAATTTTACTTTTGATGAATTTGATCAAAATCTGTGGATAGATATTCTACCGATGGATGGTTTACCTGAGAATGACCAGGAAGTAGCAGATATTTATAAAAAGGTAAAACGGGCAAGAAGAATTTTGAAATTCTTGAAGGCAAAGCCAGGAACCGGTTCTTCAAAATTAAAAGCTGTTATCAAACCAATCTTAAAACCGCTGGTGGGTTTGATCTGGTCAAAAGATAAATTATTGCAATATATAGATCGAATCGCTAAAACATATGATTTTGAAGAATCAGAATATGTTGGAGGAATTGTATACGGTTATGGTCCACAGGAAAAAATGTCAAGAGAAAGGTATGTGAAGCCTTTGAAGATGAAATTTGAGGATATGCAGGCAATTGCACCTGAGTGTTACGATGAATATTTGAGGGCGCTATATGATAATTATATGGAACTGCCTCCAGAGGATAAGAGGCAAGTTCATTTTATGGATATATATGGATGGTAGAGTGTAACTATTGAAATGGAGGAAATTATGGTACATGCAATGTTATTTGCCGGTGGAACCGGTACAAGAATGAGAGCAGGAAATATTCCAAAA
>CAZLZX010000005.1:0-30418 GCA_964564095.1 uncultured Eubacterium sp.
TGGAAAATCCGTGGGCGCCGCTGTCATGAATGATCAGCAGATCTCCCATATCGATCTTCGGCAGCATACGGTCAATGGCAAATTTGTCACAGTTCTCACAGAGAGAACCAACTACATCATATTTGTGATCGCATGGTGCATCTTCTTTACCGGATACGGTAATATGGTGGTATGCCCCGTAAATAGCCGGACGCATCAGGTTTGCTGCGCAGGCATCCACACCGATATATTCCTTATAAATATGCTTCTCATGAATCGCCTTTGTTACGACACAGCCATAAGGTCCCATCATAAAGCGTCCCATCTCTGTGTAAATAGATACGTCTCCCAGGCCATTCGGAACAAGCACTTCTTCAAATACTTTCTGAACACCGGCGCCGATCACACGAATGTCATTCGGTATCTGATCCGGTTTGTATGCAATACCGACACCGCCGGAAAGATTGACAAAATTAATGCTGATACCGAGCTTCTCTTTAATCTCCACGATCAGTTCAAACAAGGTTCTTGCCAGTGTCGGATAATAATCGTTCGTTACGGTATTGCTTACCAAAAAGGCATGAAGACCAAATCTCTCTACCCCTTTGTCACGCAAAATCGCATAAGCCTCAAATAACTGCTCTTTTGTAAGACCATATTTAGAATCTCCCGGATTGTCCATGATACCGTTACTGAGCTGATATTCTCCGCCCGGATTATAACGAAGGCTCATGGTTTTCGGGAACTCTCCGATAATACTCTCTAAAAAATCAATGTGCGTAATATCATCCAGGTTGATGGTAGCGCCAAGCTTATTTGCATATGCAAATTCTTCTGCCGGCGTATCATTGGATGAAAACATAATGTACTCTCCGGAAAATCCAAGGGCATCAGACAGCATAAGCTCTGTCAGAGAGGAACAATCCGTACCGCAGTCATATTCCTTCAAAATATTGATCAAATATGGGTTCGGGGTTGCCTTTACTGCAAAATATTCACGAAATCCCGGATTCCATGCAAAGGCTTCCTTTACCGCCTGCGCATTCTCTCTGATCCCTTTTTCATCATATAAATGAAATGGGGTTGGAAATTCTTTCGTGATTTCCTGTAACTGTTCATAAGTTACAAATGGTTTTTTACTCATTCACATACCTCCAAGTTTCCTGCCCTTCACGGAAAAGAGCAGCTTTTATTCATGCAGCAGAAATTTACAAGCTATACCTGTGAAATGCCGGATGGCATAATGGGATGCCCCGGAAGGTATGATTACTGCCGCACTTTTCTGTAAACTTTTTCAACTCTCTCTCATAACACACACACACAAAGTAACTATAGATATTTTCACGTTAAAAGTCAAGCTATCCGTCTGCAAAATGTGTGCGTTCAACCCCCATATTTTTTCATTTTCCCAGCATATTAATCATCATCCTTCCGCTTCTCCGCCTCCGGAAGCTGATCAAAAGGTACCAGCAGGGGATGCAGCTTTGCCAGATCGTCCCTTTTCCCGCCGTAACAATATCCTTCGGAGCGCATATAGGCATTCCATCCCGCATGTTCCACTTTTTGAATCGCTATCTTCTCTTCCTCTGTCCTGTCTCCGGGCAGCTTATCCGTGCCCGGCACATTCATTTCCCTGCGGATCTTTGAGCGGATCGCACTGCTCATAGAGGACTTACGGAAATATTCATATTGATAGAATTTCTTCGTCTCCTCCCGTTTTTTCTCCTCACTGCTCTTTTCCACCCATTTCAAATGCCGTTTCTTTGCCTCCTCTTCTAATTCGGACTTTATAACAACATCATAGGAATAGGCAGTTCGTATGTTTCCCATAAACTTGACGTCATAATCATTCCCTTTAAAATCCCTGAATGCATATCTGTCTACGATATCTGACTTCCTGGGATGATGTACGATAGTCTGTATGACAGGATGATGCCTGCCTGTCCGCCGAAACAGAGTTCTAATCTTTACAGCCGTCTTGATATTCTGTCCATCTTCGCCCAATGCCACATAAATAATGGAAATATTCTCAATGCCTGTAACAGCAGTATCAAAGGTCAATGTATCTGCATCTATACCGCGCCCCTCCGACGTCTTGTGAAACCAAATATCATACTGACATTCTCCCTCTATCCTGGTATGATTCATGCTCATAAGTTCCGGACAAAGAGAATTAAATTTTTCCTCGGCAAGCATATCTCTATCAAATACATGGACTTCCAAATGAATCCCCGGTACCTGCCCATACCAGCAAAGCGCCTTTAACAATTCCGTTCCATACTGCCCTATACCTACCAGGACAATAGACAGTACCTTTTCTCCGTTTTCTTGCGTCTGAGCATATTCGAACAGATTATTTTCATACAAATGTGTATATACAACAGACTGCGCCTCATTGATACGCCGCACCGACAGCTTTGAGTTCATATTCATGGCTGAACTCAGCAGCAGCTCTGCCTCGCAGGAATCCATAAAAGAATAAACAAAGGCGTTTTCACAGTCACTGTATTTTTCCATCAGTACCAATGTGTGATTAATATTTTCAGCTTCATCTTCTCCAATGATAAAAAACTTAACGTCGCCCCGCTTTTTTGCAAAATTTACTTTCAACGATAAAATATCATTCTTTAAACACAAAGCCCCCATCTTTCGGGCTTCCTCCGCCAGCTCAGAAGGACCTTCCCCTTCTAAATCATACACATCGGTAAACGCCACCAATGATTTTTTATGATTCTTCTGGTCCTGTTCCACACAGCTTTTGGCTAACAGGACAGATCTGTCATTCAATTCTGAAAAAACATAAATATTTTTAAATATTTCGCGTCGCAGCTTTGTATATCCAAATATATTTTTAAAAAAGGACACTACCACGCTGATCAATAATACCGGCGCCCAGATATGAAGGATACCGCCAAAAATCTGATAGCACTGTTTCCACCATCCCTGTACCCCAGTTATGCTTGCGTTAAAAGATGCGAAATCTCCGTCTATTGAAAACACCTGGAAGGTACTGCTCACAGCCGCAAATATAATCTTCAACGGACCTTCCCCGTTTTCCAACACAGCATCCCTGCTTATGGGCAGAAGCAAGATCCATACCGAAATAAAGGTAACGATTAAAAACAGATTGATCAGAGCGTTTGCATGACGATGACCTTTTCTGCATTTATAAAAAAAGATTCCTCCAATATTCAGGATTATAAAAATTCCCATTGCCAAAATAAGACAGATATTCCACATCATATATTTTTGCCGCCTTCTCCTTATTCCACGCATGTATCATACATCCATGCACCGTTATCTTAAACTGTGATCCGCAGAATTATATCTGTTCCATTCGTTCCTTTACTTCATCCCACCAAATGCCTTTTTCTTCAAAGATTTCAATAAGATTTCCCGTATTATCCCGAATAAAAACACCATAGGTATTGTCCACTTCTGCCACCATGACGATCTCCACACCCAGACTCTCCAACTGCCTTTTCGCAGCAGGGCCATCCGGCACTCCGAATGAAATGTGTTTGTTGCCATGGGTCATCAGGTCACGATTCGGGATCTTTCGATCCTCCGGCAGGGCATTGGCTCCCTGGGCTTCAAAAATCTCCAGAAGAAATCCTTTTCCCAGCATATGCGCCACCTTGATCCCGGCCCCCGGAATTTCCGAACGGTCAAACACTTTAAAGTCAAACACTTTTTCATACCATGCTGCAGTCTCTTCCAAATCCGGAACACTGATTGCAAAATGATTTACGCCATTCAATTTAATTGCCATATCTTTTTCTTCCTCCACCTATACAGACCATCCGGATCATATTTCCTCTGACAGCCAAAAGTTACTTTTTATTATAATTCGATTATTCTTTGTTTACAAGAAATTTGTAACCAACCTGTTTTTTTTCCCACTTATTATATAGAAGCCCTTAAAAGACATGCCAAAGGATTTCCGAACCTGCATTTTGGTAAGCGGTCTTGGCTTATATGAACAAATAATGATTTTTAAATGTACTTTAAAAGGAGGACACGACATGAATAAGAAAATCCGATATACCTCTGCAGCCATTGTAGCTCTAGCTGCCATCTGTCTGGCGGCAGGTATTCCGCAGCTTCAAGACACCCGGACCGTAAGCTCTGCTTCATCCGCACAAAATCCCGAAACTCCGGGACAAACTGCTTCCCGGAACACAGACCGGTCTGCAGTAACCGAAATGGAGCATTTTGATTCCTTTAAAGGCGTAGATTCCTATCAAACGCTTTATCAGGCGTTATCAGATCTTTATGAACAAAATAATGCGGTCTATGAATCCGGCAGTTCCAGCCCTTTGAGAAATCTTTTCACTACCGGAGCCGATAAAGAAATGGAAGCAACAGAGGATATTTCTGCTGAGGGAGCTGCACAGGAGGACAGCAGCAGTCAATCCGCAGAATATTCTGAGACTAACATACAGGAACTGGGAGTGGATGAAGCGGACGTAATAAAAACAGACGGAAAATATCTCTATATTTTGAAGTCCGGCGGACAGATCCAGATCGTTTCTGCCAACGGCGCTGATTCCCAAATCGTAGCTGCCATTGAACAATCTGCATTTGATGAAACCGCCACAGATATGTATGTAGACGGAAATACCTTAAACCTAATCGCCACCGGATGCGACACAAGCATGCGCAAGTCCAATACTGAGGATGACAGCGCTCCCGCACAAAATTCACTGATCGATGAGATCTATGAGGTGGATAACCATCAATATACCAGACTATACACCTATGATATTTCTGACAGGAGCAATCCGAAACTGACCGGAACGGTCTCTCAGGAGGGCTATTATTCCACTTCCAGGAAAAACGGAGACATCGTATATCTGTTCACAAGCTACTATCCGGATCTGGAGCGCACAGATGACCCGAAATATTATGTACCAACGGTAAATGGCTCCCTGCTGAAGGAATCCGACATCTGTCTGCCGGAAAATATCAGCAATACCGGTTATCTCGTCATGTCCTCTGTAAATGTTACAGATCCGACGGAGCCAGTAGACACAAAAGCGGTCGTTTCCGGCGCTCAGGATTTTTACATCAGCAATGAAAATATTTATATCACAAATACTACGTGGAATCAGGAGACACGGACAGAGCTTCTAAAATTCCATTATTCTGAAGGCAAAATTACCAATGCCGACGCTGCCAGCCTGAAAGGATACTTAAATGACAGCTTTTCACTGAACGAATACAATGGATATTTGCGTGTGGTTCTGACAGAAAGTACCATGAATACCAATATCAATTCTCTCTATGTCCTGGATGATTCTCTAAACATCTGCGGCAGTATAAAGGATATCGCAGAAGGCGAAACGATCCAGTCAGCAAGATTCATGGGGGATACGGGATACTTTGTAACGTATCGAAATATGGATCCTCTGTTTTCCGTAGACTTAAGTGATCCGAATCAGCCAAAAATACTTGGTGAATTAAAGATTACCGGTTTTTCCTCTTATCTGCATTTTTATGGAGAAAATAAGCTTCTGGGAATTGGTTATGAGACAGATCCTGACACCGGAGAAACCTATGGTATCAAACTCTCCATGTTCGATATTTCCAATCCGTCCGACGTGACAGAGAGCAACAAATATGTCATCAAAGATACCTGGGACTGCTCCGTATTATATGACTATAAAGCGGTTATGCTGGATACCGATAAAAATGTGATCGGCTTTACCTGTGATGATCAGTATATGATCTTTACGTATGACAATGCTGACGGATTCAAAAATGTATTTGCGAAAAAACTTAATACCAATCAAAGCTCCGTCTACTATGACAGTATCGCAGGAAGCTACGGCGGATATGGTTATGCAAGAGGCTGCTATGTAAACAATACATTTTATCTGATTTGCAATAACAACATTCTGATCTATGACATGGAACACGACTATGAGACGCTGGGCAAAGTAGATTTGCAGTAATAACGAAAAGAGGATATCGGCTAATCACAATTTTTAGCCTATGACATCCCCAAACGAGAAAATCCCGTGAAAATTCAGGCTTTTCAGGCTTTGGATTATCACAGGATTTTCTTGTTATCACATCACATATTATTTATAAGTTATTTTTATATTGGAACCGTTACATGTTTGCGTATTTCTTACTCACACTCACTGATTTTCTTACGGATCGGGAATATCTTCGCCGGAGATACCGACAGTTCATCCACTCCCATTTTCATAAAGGTTTCCGTAAGCTCCAGGTCTGCCCCCAGTTCTCCGCAGATACCGGCCCAGATACCGGCTTTATGAGCATTGTCCACGACCATCTGGATCAGCTTCAACACTGCCGGATGATGTGCATTATAGAACATATCAAGCTTTGGATTCTGACGGTCAATAGCCAATGTATACTGTGTCAGATCGTTGGTTCCGATACTGAAAAAGTCTACCTCCTCTGCCAGTTCATCGGAGATCAAAGCGGCTGCCGGTGTCTCGATCATGATACCAAACTCCGGATTGCCATACGGAATCTCATTTGCGTCAAGCTCCGCTTTTACCTGCTCGATCAGACCTTTTACTTTTCTCACTTCCCATACGGAAATGATCATCGGTATCATAATGGCAATGTTGCCATACACACTTGCGCGATACAAAGCCCGAAGCTGTGTCTTAAATAACTCCTCATCATTTAAGCAGATACGGATCGCACGATAACCCAATGCAGGATTATCTTCTTTATCCAGATTAAAATAATCGATCTGTTTATCTGCTCCGATATCCATCGTGCGGATGATAACCTTTCTTGTACCCATCATCTGAGCAGCCTGCTTATATGCCTGGAACTGCGTCTCTTCTGACGGGAAATCATCCTCCTGCAGGTACAAAAATTCACTTCTGAACAATCCGATACCAGCCGCATCATTTTGAAGAACTGCACCGATGTCTGACACACCGCCGATGTTCGCATACAATTTGATCTCTCTGCCGGATTTAGTTACCGTAGGTTTGCCCTTATATTCCAAAAGCATCTCCTGATACTCTTTTTCTGCCTGCAATGCTGCATGGGCACTGCCAAGACATACCTCATCCGGATCAATAGTAACTGTACCGTCATTTCCATTTACAACGGCCGGTCTTCCATCTACGCCTTCCGGAATATTGGCGCTTACCAGAGCCGGAATATTCATCGTACGGGCAAGAATCGCCGTATGAGAGTTTACAGATCCCTGTCTGGTCACAAAAGCAATGATCATCTGCTTATCAAGCTGCACCGTCTCGCTCGGTGTCAGATCATCTGCCACAATAATAGACGGTTCTGACAATTCCTTCATTCCCTCAGAACTTCCATTTAAAATCCGAATCAAACGCTCTGTAATGTCGCGGATATCCGCCGCTCTGGCCTTCATATATTCATCATCCATTGCCTCAAATACCGCTGAAAAATTCGTGCCTGCCTCTGCCGCAGCAAACTCCACATTGACAGACTGGGTTTCGATCATATTTGTAATAGCTCCCACATAGTCCGCATCCTCAAGCATCATCTGATGCACCTCAAAAATGGCAGCATTGGTCTCTCCAACTTCTCCCACCGCTTTGTCATATAATACCTGAAGCTGTTCCTTGGCAATTTTCTGCGCCTGTGCAAAGCGCTGTTTTTCCGCTTCTATATCATCAATATGCTCTCTTCTGATCTGCTTTTCCTGCTTTTTCCATTCAGCAATCGGTCCTATTGCCACACCCTGTACGGCTGCTTTCCCCTGATACTGTTCCATATTCCCACTCCTATCCTATCGTCCGCCTGCATAAATCCCAATCCAAAGCTACAAGATGCTTCGCCTGTAATCAGACACCGCACCTTGTAGCTTACAGCTTATCGCTTATGCGGTCTTATTCGCCTAATCCGCTTTCAATCAATGCTACGATCTTATCAAGCTCTTCTGCTTCTGTTGCTCCGGTTACTTTTATCTCCACTTCTGTTCCGCATTTTACTGCTGCTGACATAATGCTTAACAGACTTTTTGGATTGATTGTCTTTCCATTTGCGATCATCTCGATGTCGCAATCACATTTCATAGCTTCTTTTGCCAGTGTTGATGCTGGTCTTGCATGAAGACCGGATTGATTTTTTATAATAACTGTTTTAGATACCATTGTTTTTCCTCCATTTTTTCATTTTTCTGATTATGCTTCTACTCCGAAATGCTCAAACAGGATTCTCTCTGCTTTCGCATTCCAAAGCCCTCTGTTTTCTTTACATGCCTCATCCAGTTTTTTGAATAACGGGTCTGTCTCGCCCAGTTTGCCGAAATCTTCGATTGCTGTCAGAGGCATATCAAACTGCGTATATGTCAGTTTCTTGCCGCCCGGGATCTTTGGAAGATTCAGGGTAGCATCTACGATACTGTCGATACCGCCTACATGAGTAACCATAACTGCAGGTTCGATCTTGCCTGCTGCTGCTAATGTATTTGCTTCGATCAGGTCATCGTTATTTCCGCCGGTAGTACCAAGAATATGAGCGCTTGTGTAATGGCAGTTGTAAAGGTTGATCTCTGCCTTGAACTGATTGTCAGTTGGGCCTGCAAAGAAATTCAGGCAGCCGTCAAAGGCAAGGATCTGATCGCCCAGCTCTGCCACCTGGCGATTTGGAACATATACAAATACATCATCATAGCCATGACCATCGGTAAGATCCATCAGACCTTTGACCGGATCATCCATTTTAGCAGTATTTACATAAAGAAGCTCCACACCATGAGATGCAGCATATTCTTTTGTAATAACTTCCTCCGCACGTTTGATTCTGTCATCGCTGATATCCGTAACAACGATACGTTTTGGTTTGTTCTCGAACTGAATACCATAGCTTACTGCGCCCAGTCCCATCGGTCCGCATCCGCCGAGGATAATGATATTTCCGCCTTCCTTTGTACCCAGCGCCAGATCATGATTTCTCTTATTTGTATGATAGTTTCCGTGATATCCGCCGATGATACAGCTCATAGGCTCTCCGAGAGATGCCTCAAAGAAGCTCTCGCCATCATATGGCATCAGACATCCCAGCTCCATTACTTCGTGAGGAATGATGCAGTAAGTACATGCTCCGCCAAAATATTCATAGGAATATCCCGGAGATGCCAGGCTTCCCTTATAGTTTAAAGCCGGCTGCTGTGCAAATTTCATACCCGGTTTGAACTGGTCCTTCCATTTGTCGCCTACTTCTACGATAACACCTGCAAACTCATGGCCGATAATAACAGGATTCGTATCAATATTCTGAGGCGCTCTTTTGTGCTTCTTGCCCTGCTCTACCAATTTATAGGTAGACATGCAGATACTGTCGCTGATTACCTTTACGAGAATCTCATCATCTTTAATCTGCGGAAGCTCAAACTCTTCCAGGCGAATATCTCTTGTTCCATACATTCTTACTGCTTTTGTTTTCATAATCTTTATTCTCCTATTCTTTCAACTCTTACTTCCTTCATTAAAGCTTCAATAACCTCTCTGGTAGGCGGTTTCGTTCCGATGGTGGTAACTGCACCTGCGGAAGTAGCCATACAGGTCCTGATCATTTCTTCCAGCTCCAGTTTTTCATCCCAGGAGTATGCAAGCGCTGCCACAAAAGCATCTCCCGCTCCAACTGTAGAATGTGCCTTTACCTTCAAGCCCGGGCATTTTACCTGATAATCTTCCCCGATCAGCATAGCGCCGTCGCCGCCCAAAGACACAGCTACGGTTTCGATACCTTTTTTCATCATATCCTTGGCAAGCCCTGCCAGTTCTTCCGTAGAAGTATTACGGCCAACTCCTGCATATTCTTCCAGCTCTACCTTGTTCGGTTTGATGATGTCCGGTCCTGCCTCAACCGCTTTTACAAACAATTCTCCATCTGCATCCAGGAGCACCTTTGCCCCTGCCTCATGCAGCTTCTCGATCAGAATTTTGTAAATATCTTTATCTACACTTGCCGGCACACTGCCTGCCAGAACAAACATCGTCTCTTCATCCGCATATTTTTTAACCAGCTTTTCTGTCAGCTCTGCGATCTGAACCTCCGTAATCTGCGGGCCCGGCTCATTCAATTCCGTAACCGTTCCATCCTTTTCCACTACCTTGGTATTGGTTCTGGTCTCTCCATCCACCCATACAAAATCAGAAGTGATTCCCTGTTCGGTTAATACATTTTCGATTGTTTTTCCAGCATTCCCGCCTAAAAATCCGGTGGCAACACTTTTTCCGCCAAGCTGTCTGATTGTTTTTGAAACATTGATTCCTTTTCCTCCGGCATCATATTCCACATGCTGAATACGGTTCAAACCGCCCTGCTCCAGGCTTTCGATATCAATCGTTTTATCAATGGCCGGATTCATGGTTACAGTTACGATCATTTTCCTCCTTGTATGAAGTATTCTCAGTCAAATAGCTTCATACGCTCCTTTCTTTATTCTGCCAACAATTTGTAAATAGTATCCGCATTTCCGCTCAAAAGCTCTTCTGCCTGCTCCGGAGAAAGCATTTTGTCTGCGATCTTTCCAAGTATTTCCAGATGATCATCTCCCACACCTGCGATACCGATGACGATCTTTACTTCTTCGCCGCCCCAGTCAATACCGTTCGGTACGGATACAACGGAGATACCGGAAGATAACACCTCTTTTTTCGCCTCTTCAACACCATGAGGAAGTGCCAGACCATTTCCCATAAATGTGGAGCAGGTTTCCTCTCTTTTGATCATTGCATCCACATAAGACTGATTTACATATCCTCTGTCTACCAAAAGCTGTCCTGCCTGTCGGATAACCTCTTCCTTTGATGAAGCATTCTCGTTTACTACTACATTCTCCCTATACAGTAAGTCTAATTTTTTTTCTTTCTTTTTTGATTTAAAAAGCATCTGTCGCTCCTCCTTTTATTCATGTCAATCGTCTTTCCCGCAAAACCTGCAGTCGATTGTTTTTGGTATTTCCGCGGCTTACCTGTTCTTTATGTCCTTATTATAATAGGCAGAAAACAGTTTTTTCAATCAAAAGACCCTCATCTTTGACGCCATCAAATAGTGCCAAAAATCAAATAGTGCCAAACCAAATAGCGCCGGGATTAAATCTCCCGGCGCCATTACTGACATGACCCTGTATCGAATTGTCAGACTCCAAACAGCTACAGTTTACAGTTTATTCAGATACTGATTGAAATACTGTTTCAGATATTTTGACAGCGCTTTTCGTATCTCTTCTGTCTCTCCCGCTTGAATCACATCGAGAAACGCATAATCCTCAATGAGCGTACTGCTCAAATATCCCAAAATATCACTGTTTTCCTTTATATGCTCATCCTCCGGCAAAAGCATAATCAAAACTGTGCGGATGCCTTTAAAATACGGATCCTCAAAGCTTCCTTTTTCCTCCGTCATACAGATAGAAAATCCCGGGCGCATAACGCCTTTGGTTCTCGTATGCAAAAGGGCAAATCCAAATTCTGCAAAGATCTGGGTTCCAAGCTTCTCTCTGTGAAGAATCGCATTTCGTATCTCCTCACTCCAATCCCCATAGCAGGACATCCGCTGACTGATCACATCTACCAGTTCCTCAAAGGTAATATCACTTTTTACCCGGAACAGATCCATATTCTGTATAATCTGTTTGATCTGGTTTGCCACAAAATTAATCTGCTCCAAATCCCTGGAAAACTTTGTCTCCTCCTGACTTTTCGCAGGCGTACGTTCATACTGAAACACCTTCTGACGAATCTGCTCCATGTCATGCTCCGTCAGCAGCGGATTGACATATACGATCTCCGCCTCCACATGTTCCATAGAAATACTGGAAATAAAAAAGTCCGTGTTTGCCGCAATATATGGGGTAACATCGTTTTTCCCATAAGCAGTTATTTTGATCCGATCCCGGAATGCCTTCTCTATTTTGGAGGACATCAAACGGGAAATGCCAATGCCGCTGGCACATACGATCCCCACCGACACCTGACGCAGATGCTCCTTTCTGTCCTCCAGCCGTACCAATGCAGCCCCAAAATGCAAAGTCAGGAAACCCGTTTCTGCCTCCGGTATCTCCTTCTGCGTCCATTCAGAAAGCACCTGGCTTACTCTGTGACATTTTTCAAAAATCTCTCCGTAGCTCTGCTTGATCTCGTCAAGCACCGGATTTTTGATCTGCATTTCATACATGATACGGATCAGGGTCGGCTGCAAATGTGCCAAAAGCCCCTGTATGAAATCCTCATCCTGCTTTAATAAAAATGCAATCTCAGGATCAAAGGCATCAATCATATTATTGACCAGAATCTGAATCTCCCGCTTTTCAGAACGAAGATTCTTTTCCATCTCCACATCAATCTTCTGATGCTTGGAACCCTTGATATGGAGACAAATATATACGATCTCCATTTGCGGAATCTCTACTTCAAATTCTTCTTCCAGCTCCTGTACGATCCTGCATGCCAGCCTGTAATCGTCATCCTGTTCCACGGAGGATGCCAGCCGCTCATTCTCCTCAATGATCTCGCCCTTCAGGATACGATTGATAGCAATAGAAATATGCAGTACCAATCCCACGTAAGAATTTTCCGTCAGCGTCAGCAGACGTTCTTCATCAATTCCCATAATAGCATTGACTACACGCTTTAACACATCGTCATTGAGGATCTTCCCGATATTGCTTTTCTGCAGATTCGCAAAATCCGAGATCGTATCTTCCTGCTCCCTGATATTATAAAATTCCCGCAGCAGATTCGTATCGATATTCTCGCTGATAAATTCCCGGATCGCTTTCCGATAGTTTTCTTCTGTCCCCTGTATATCCACTCCGCTTCCGGGCTTTCGCACAACATGCAGATGATACTGGTTCAGCCACTGCCCGATCACTTCCAGATCTTTGCTGATGGTAGCTTCGCTTACCTTAAACTGACTGCTGTAGTAAAACAGCTTTTTCAGCCCTTTCTCCCGAAGCAGCTCCAGGGTCAGGCGTTTTCTGCGCTCTTCCCGGTTTGAACCGTCATAGCTGTCTGTCCCTGAAAGCGCCTCAAAAAGCCTTTCCTTTTCTTCCTTTGGTCCTTCCAGCCAGACGCCTACCCCGGTTCGGCTCATAAACTGCACATCATACCCTTTCAGGCTGGAATCGATATACTCAAGCTCTCTCTGAACGGTACGCTTGCTGACACTGATGCTTTCAGCCAATATTTTTATGGATATCGGTTCGTTTTCAGAAAGGAGGACACATAGTATTTGCTTCATCCTCGGTGTAAATTCCATATCCCTATCTGCTCCTTTTTATTCACGACAGCTGCTCCAACAATGCGTCAAATTCCTGCACACTCAAAAGATTATCCATCAGATACAGATTTTTTCCTTCAAAAGCTTCCGGACATCGCTCTGCAAATGACTTCTGACACACAAACAGATCGCCATCTTCCTCCAACAGATCTGCCGCACAGGCTTTTACTTCCACATCATGGACTCCATTTTCGGCAAGCTTTCTCCGGAAAAGCGCCGCCCCCATCATACTGGAGCCCACGCCTCCATCACATACAAATATGATCTTCTGTATCGGCGTCATCTTTTCATCCTCCTGTCCGGGTGTATCTTCCGCCTCCGCTTTACCATCCACAGGTACATCCGGCTGTGTTAAAACAGCAATCCCCGGTTCGTCCGGCTTTAAAACTGCAATTTCCAATTCATCCGGCTTTGTTGTATCCTGTAGTCTGTTTCTGTCAGCCTTTAAGATCCATACGCTCAGTCCAAAGGATACTCCTGCCGATACGCCCACTCCTGCCAGCACCGGCAATGCATTTTCCCTGCCAGCCATCAGAAGCAGCGTAAGAATACTTCCCGGCGATACCGGTCCATCCAGTCCCGCTCCGGTTTAAAGAAAGCAGAAAATTCCTGCCATACCTCCTCCGATCAGCGCAATGAGAAGCCGCAGGTTTGACAAAACAAAGGGAAAATATACTTCATGAATGCCGCCGATCGTCTGGACAAACATTCCCACGCCAAACTGATGCCTCTTTTTCTTATCCGCCAGAAACAGAGCCGCCAACACACCAAGCCCCGGTCCCGGATTGGTCTCCAGCAGAAACAGACCGGACTCTCCATCCTGAAAGATCTGCTGAATACCAAGCGGCGTCAAAATCCCGTGATTAATTCCATTATTCAAAAATAATATCTTGGCCGGTTCAATCAGAAAACTGCTGAGAACGATCAGCTTTTTATCGATCAAAATATCTATGCCGGATGATATGAGATCCGATATGCCTCCCAGACCGCGCGCGATCAAATAGTATGAGACAAAACAGAATATGACGCCCAAACCCGCAGCCATCAGATTTTTTAAAAGCATATTAGTCCTCGCGGCAAAACGCTCCACGGTATTCTTAAGAAGCCATTGGGACACCCATCCGCATACAGGTCCCAGGATCATTGCCCCCAATATACCGATTTTATAATCAGCGCCTGCCAAACCGATTACCGCCAGTACCGCTACGACGCCGCCTTCTTTACCGCCTACCGCACTTCCTGCTCCATATCCGATCAGACACGGAATCAGTATTTCATATACAATACGTGTAATTTTGTACATATCACTGTTAGGATACCAACCGTGGTTACCAAAGATCACAAACATGATCCCAACAAACAAAAATACACCGATATATTTCATAATGATCTTACTGTAAAACTTCCCTGTTTTCTGTAATACCCTGACCATATACCCACCATCATAACTACCTGCAGAATCTCCGCCAAAGCTTCTGACAAATACAACACCAAACAGACGAATGTCCCTCCGATCATCCGCCTGTTTTCATTTGTCTTTTATCATACTATACCATACAATTCCATATATGAAAAAGTATGTTTTACTAAAAATGATAAAAAGCCCGCAATTTTATACGCAGACTTTCTATCAGAAGGGATTACTTTTTATTCGGAAAGAATTATTTTAATTGTTCTACCAGCTCATCATATTCCGGAGCTGCAAGGAAATTCGTGATCAATACAAGCTGTGCATTCGGATTGCTGTGAGCTGCCCGCTCGCCCAGCTCCTGATGTGTCACTACTACCTGAACATCTGCCGGTATGGAAGATACCGGTGTGTGTATTACTTCAATATCCGTGATACCTGCCGCAGTCAGTTTTTTCTTCAATACCGTTGCGCCCATTGCGCTGGAACCCATGCCCGCATCACATGCAAAAGCAATTTTGCTTACCTTGCCTTCTGCTTTCTGTGATTCTGCTGCAAGACCTTTTGCCTGACTCTTCATGCTGTCTTTTTTCGCCTTTGCTTCCTCTAAGGACGTATCTTTTCCTGCCACCTTCAAAAGTACCGTAGCGATCGCCAGAGAAACTGCCGCGGATGCACCTACGCCGATCAGGATTCCCACATAGCTGTGTCGTTCTGCCATCATCAGGATTGCAATGATGCTTCCCGGCGAGGATGGAGCCGTAAGGCCTACGCCCGTGATTGTAAAGATCAGAATACCGATAGCACTGCCTGCAATAGATGCAATGATCAGAACCGGATTCATCAATACATATGGGAAGTAGATCTCATGGATACCACCAAAGAAATGAATGATGGCTGCTCCCGGTGCTGAACTCTTCGCACTTCCTTTACCTGCGATACAGTAAGCCAGCAGAACACCAAGTCCCGGACCCGGATTTGCTTCCAACAGGAAGTATACGGATTTTCCTAATTCCTCTACCTGCTTGATTCCCATTGGGGAGAAAATACCGTGGTTGATGGCATTGTTTAAGAACAATACTTTTGCAGGTTCAATAAATACGCTCGCCAATGGCAGTAAACCGTGATTTACGAAGAAACCTACGCCTGCTTCCAAAGCAGTATTCAAAAGCTCTACCAGCGGAGCGATACCAAACATTGCCGCAATGGCTAAAAGCGCTCCCAGGATACCAAGCGAGAAGTTATTTACCAGCATCTCAAATCCTGCTTTGATATGTCCCTCCACTGCCTTATCAAATCTTTTCAATACCCATGCAGCTACAGGTCCTACGATCATAGCGCCGATAAACATTGGGATATCGGAGCCTACGATAACACCCATGGTTGCAATTGCACCGATTACACCGCCTCGTACATCCCAAACTACTTTACCGCCGGTATATGCGATCAGCAGCGGAAGTAAATAGGTGGACATAGGGGTAATCATCATTGCTAATTTTTCATTTGGTAACCAGCCTTTGTCCATAAAGAATGCTGTTATCAGTCCCCACGCGATAAAAGCGCCAATATTCGGCATTACCATACCGCTTAAAAAGCGCCCAAAAAGCTGTACTTTTTCTTTCATTGATTTCACACCTCAACATTTTCTTATATTTTTCTCCGAGGTATGATTGGCCAATCAATTCCTGTTGATGCTATTATAAATGGAACCATGCAAAATATTCAATAAATAGAAAAACAGATTTGGCGCCATCATTTGACGCCAAATCTGTTTATAAACAATCAATGAGTACTGCCTATGACAGATCCTGCACATAAAGAACCCGAACTTCGTCCTCTTCTTTTTTCGGTTCTTTTGCTTTTTTTCGTTCTTCAAAAAATTTTGTCGCTACCTGCGGGAATAAAGCATAGGATAATACATCCTCTTCCTTCTCTGCCAGATCGCCGATCTCCTCTCTGATCGTATCCAGCTCCGGCTTTAACAGATCCGCAGGACGGCAAGTGATCGGCTCTGCATCTCCCAGCGCCTTCTTTCTTACCTCTTCGTTTACGTCCGCCGGAAGTCTGCCGTACTCGCCTTTTAACAATCCCTTGGACTCCTTGGTAAAGATCTTATACCGTTCCCCGCTGATGACATTCAATACCGCCTGAGAGCCAACGATCTGACTGGTAGGCGTTACCAGCGGCGGATATCCAAAGTCCTTACGTACCCTCGGCACTTCCTCCAGCACATCATAATATTTGTCCTCTGCATTCGCCTGCTTCAACTGTGAGATCAGATTGGAAAGCATTCCTCCCGGCACCTGATAAAGCAGAGTATTGGGATCTACATGAAGTACCTTCGGATCCAGATTGCCGGAATCCTCCAGCTTTTTAGCCACCGTACGGAAATAGGCTGCCGCATCACTTAATTTTTCCAGATCAAGACCGGTGTCACGCTCTGTCCCTTTCAGCGTAGCCACGATGGACTCCGTTGCCGGCTGAGAGGTTCCGTTTGCCAGCGGAGATAATGCCGTATCAATGATATCTACCCCTGCCTGAGACGCCATCAGATAGGTCATATCTCCGGTTCCGGTCGTATTATGGGTATGCAGATGAATGGGCACGCTGACATTTTCTTTTAATTTCCTGACGAGCGAATATGCATCATATGGAAGTAGCAGGTTTGCCATATCTTTGATACAGATCACATCTGCTCCCATCTTTTCCAGCTCACAGGCAAGACGCACGAAATAATCCTCATTGTGAACCGGACTGATGGTATAACTGATCGCAGCTTCACAGATACCGCCGTATTCCTTCACATATTTCATAGCCATCTGCATATTTCTCGGATCATTCAATGCATCAAAAATACGTACAACATCAATGCCGTTTTCGATGGATTTCCTGCAGAACTGTTCTACCACATCATCTGCATAATGACGATACCCCAGCAGATTCTGACCGCGCATCAGCATCTGCAGCTTTGTCTTCGGCATGGCTGCCTTCAACAGACGCAGACGTTCCCATGGATCTTCATTTAAAAATCTGAGACAACTGTCATAAGTAGCGCCGCCCCAACATTCCAATGACCAGTAGCCCATATTGTCAAGCATCTCACAGGCCGGAAGCATATCCTTCACACGCATACGGGTAGCTGCCTGGGACTGATGGGCATCTCTCAAAATCGTATCTGTTATCTTTAATGGATTTGCCATATCTTTTTACCTTCTTTCTTAACCAAACAACGCCATCAGTACACCGGCTGCAATGGCAGAACCGATAACGCCGGCCACATTTGGTCCCATTGCATTCATCAACAGGAAGTTGCCCGGCTTTGCCTTCTGTCCTTCCATATTCGATACACGGGCTGCCATCGGCACTGCAGAAACACCTGCGGAACCAATGAGCGGATTGATCTTTTCTTTGCAGAACAGATTCATAACCTTTGCCAGCAATACACCGCCTGCGCTTCCAATGGCAAAAGCAACCACGCCGATCACTATGATCTTAAGGGTAGATGCAGTACAGAAGGACTCCGCCGTTGCGGTAGCTCCAACGGAAATACCAAGAAATACGGTTACAATATTCATAAGCTCATTCTGAACAGTCTTACTCAAACGTTCTACCACGCCGCATTCACGCATCAGATTACCAAACATCAGACATCCTACCAGAGGAGCTGCGGATGGTACAAGGAAAGCCACAAAGATCGCTACCACAATAGGGAATATGATCTTTTCAATTTTCTTTACCTGACGAGGCTGGCTCATAACGATCTCACGTTCTTTCTTCGTTGTGAGCGCCCGCATGATCGGCGGCTGGATGACAGGCACTAACGCCATGTATGAGTAGGCGGCTATGGCTATCGGACCCAACAGCTCGGGGGCCAGCTTCGTGGTAACATAGATCGCAGTCGGGCCGTCTGCTCCGCCAATGATTCCAATAGAAGATGCCTGCTCCGGTGTGAAATTCATAGCTCTCGCTGCCACAAATGTCACAAAAATACCGAGCTGTGCCGCAGCGCCTAAAAGCAATGCCTTCGGTCTTGCGATCAGAGGGCCAAAATCTGTCATGGCTCCCACTCCGATAAATATAAGGGACGGATAAATACCAAGCTTGACACCTAAGTACAGATAATCGATCAAGCCGAAATTGCCTGCCGTCATTTCCTCCCAGTGGACATGTCCCCCGGCAAAAAATGCACTGTGAAACATTTCCGCACCCGGCAGATTTGTCAGAAGCATACCAAAAGCGATAGGAAGCAATAAAAGCGGCTCAAATTTCATTTTAATTGCCAAAAACATCAAAACAAAAGAAATGATAAGCATAATAAGACATTTTGGATCATCGCCAATCCGAGAAAATCCGGTTTGTCCTATAAAATTTATTATGGTTTCCATTATAGAACTCCTTTCTGAACATTACAGTAAACATGCAATTCAAAGATGCACAAAATATGTGTCATAACACAGTATTAGCCCTGAATCACGCAAAGCAATGCTCCGTTCTCCACCTGTGCGCCTTTTTCTACATGAACAGAAGCTACGGTTCCATCCTTCGGCGCCATAATCTCATTTTCCATTTTCATCGCCTCTAAGATCATGAGAACCTGACCTGCTTTTACGGCATCTCCCGCTTTCACTCTGACGTCCAGAATCGTACCCGGCATAGGGCTTGTGATCTGCTCTCCGCTGCCTGCCGGTGCCGCTGCCTGCGGCTGTGGCGCTGCCTGTGGCTGGGGCGCCGCCTGCGGCTGGGATGCTGCCTGCGGCTGGGGCGCCGATGTCTGGAAGTCCTCTCCCTCCGGCAATACCTCAAGTGTGATCTCATAATCTGTTCCATTTACATTTACACGATATCTTCTCATGACTTCTCCTTTCAATCTCCTAACCTGTCTTGAACTGCCTGTAATGATCCAGCTTCGGTTCTCCCCATTCTGGTGCAAACCGCTTCTGCAGCATTACAACTTTTTGATAGAATGAATCCGAATCCTGGACACGTCCTCGCCCAGATCCTCTGCGATCGCCGCACTGACTGCCGCCACAAAAGCACCTTTATCCGGTATTGTGACCTGAGCCGCCGGCGCTGCTCCTGTCAGCTGTCCGTTCATAGCTGCCGTACCTGCATCCTTCTTCCTGTCTTTAAATAACACTCCGATGATGCCGCTCATGATCTTGACCAGAATAATAAGAGCGATCAAACCGATGAATACGGTTCCCACTCCCATTGCCACCACAAAAGCGCTGCTCATACTATTGCCTCCTTTTTTTGATCTGTTTTTCGTCCCCTCGTTAACATTTTAACTTACTCGTCAATAATTTAACACGCTTTGTCTGGTAAATCAACCCATATGACTCTTTTTTTACGTATTATTTGCACTTTCCTGTGAAATAATCATCCCCCTATAAAATGCCGTATGGCATAGTGGGATGCCCCTGAGAGGATTCCTTATAAAATGCTGTATGGCATAATAGGGCGTCCCCTGAGGGGATACCCGATGATAAGAACAAAAATATCCTTAAATTGAATCAAAAAAGAAGTATCGCTCCATAGCTGATTACCAGCTATTTTGCGATACTTCTTACGTCGAATACTTTATTTAGAGAGTTATATTTTCTTCCCGGAGATTGGGTAGACCGGGAATGTATACTGATCAGATATTATTAAATACAATCAGTATGGCTTTATTACATTTGACTAATTTGATCAGATTGACATTTCTGTATTAGATAAAAATACTGCCAATATTTAAGGACTCTTTCAGTTCTGCCTTTTTCACTTCTTTTCCATTGATTTCTAGTGTATAATCGCCTGGCTCCAATGCATCGAACTTGAAATCTCCGAAGTAATCCGTTATCTCTGTGGCCTCTACTCCATTTCCTTTCAGAGTAACTGCAATACCTTCTACACAATCATCACTTTCCGTATCTACGACACCGCCGGCGATGAAGTGTTTTGTAAAGCGGTACAGGTTTTTATAATATACATGAGGATTGGTGCCCAGCTCCGGTCTGTATACCTGCAGATTCTCTGCCTCTACGATCTTTGCCATCTCTTCCGGCTCAAGCTCATAATACTTCAGTGATTCTGTCGGGCAGCTATGTGCACATCTCGGCATACATGGCTGCTGTCCGCCATCCAAAATGTGTGCACACATGGTACATTTCTGAGCAACATTTTTCTCATCATTCCAATATACTCCGCCGTATGGGCAAAGCTCTGTCACTTCTTTATGTCCTCTTGCCTTTTCCGGATCGATCAATACGATACCATCATCTCTTTTAGTTGCAAATCCTGCATCCACCAATGGACATTTTTCACAGTGCTGGCACATCAATGCAAGATATGCCACATCAATTCTCGGACACTGGCCTCTCTCAGTACGAAGAAGCTTTACCCAACGATGTCCATGTCTTGGCTGTTCTTCGGTATATGGCGCCCAGTCATTTCCCACATGTTCGTCTTTGCATGCCATAAAGCAATCGTTACAGTCATGACATGAAGCGATATCCATAACAAGATATTTCTGTTTACTCATCTAATTTTCCTCCCTTCCAGTCATGTCCGGAATATTTCCATGCTTTTTCAGTCCATACCATTTCCTTACATTCAGGATCTTTATGAAGATTTGCCTGACGTCTTGCGCCTTCCGGAGCCTGTGCCGGTGCATTCCAGCTTTCTTTTTCCTCTGCGCCGCCATGGTTCTTGTCTAATGGCTTCTCCTCGTAACCTTCCAGCTCTTTTCTATCCCATTTTTCAATTTCTACCAGACAATGCTCTGTAGACATACCGCTGGCATATTTGGATAAAAATCTTGAAGGTGTCAGGATATTGATACATCCACCACGATCTACGGAGTGACCCGGCTCGCCCAATGGTTTATACTCTGCAGAAGATTCATAACAGTGGCAGGTTCCTTCCGGTACACGTTCTGTCAACTGTGCTGCAAATATAACTGCACCACGCTCATTATAAGCTTTAACCAAATCATTCTCTTTAATGCCACGTTTTTCTGCATCACTTGGATTCATACGCATGATCCAGTAATAGAATCCGTCTACCAGTACACGATGGTTTTCAACATCATTGATAAAGGAGTCTTTTCCATCGCCCTGTGTATGGAAACTAAATCTTGGATGCGGCGACAATACAGCTAACGGATATTTTTTGAAACGTGGTGTATGATGTCCTTCCCAGGATGGAATATACATCGGCATCAGCGGTCTCTCTGTATCATCTGTATCATAATGTCCGAAACGTTTCAAGCTGTTGGATACAAATTCAACCTTACCGGACTGTGTCTGAAGACCCTTCTGGTCAACCAGGTCGCCCGGACGGAATCTGGAAATCCATCCTCTTGTATCCTGTTCACGGCCTTCTGCAAACCAGCGAAGCGCCGGAGCAGCCGGTTTTCTCTCATCATTCGGTACAATGAAATAACCTTTCTCAAAGAATTTCTCCCATGTAACAACTTTAGGAAGATCGGAAGCATAAAACATCTGTTTTACCCATCCAAGCTCTGTCTTGCCCTCTGAAAATACATCTCCTACATGCAGACGCTCACAGATTGCATTGAAGATTTCGTAATCTGACATAGATTCTCCAAGAGGCTGAATACATTTCTTCTGCATTGTAATAACACGATGGTTCGCCTGGTTATGGGAATCCGGATTGTAACCGGAGTTGCTTGCCCACTCGCCGATATCCCAACGCTCAAAGTTTGTACAAGCCGGTAAAATAATATCTGCAAAAGGAACCTCTCCCTCAAACCAGATAGACTGGCTTACTACAAACGGAAGTCTCTTTGTACGATACATTCTGGCATAGCGGTCGCCCTGTCCCATCGTTCCAATATGAGATCCGCCGTATTTGTAGAGCATCTGGATTCTTGGGTAACCATTTGCCGGATATTCATATTTGTGGAACTGCTGCTCCTGAGAATCGCCGACGAATCCACGTCCCCACCATTCTACATGATCATCCAGAACACATTCAGGAAGTCTCATACGATCTACATGAACACCTGCTGCCGTACTTAAATTAGATGTCATAGGTTTACTGTTTACACCATCAAACATTTTATATGCAAATACTGCACCTGCTGCTGAGTTCGCTGCATCGCCACAGATACCACCATCCGCATAACCAGGGAAATAGAAATCAGAGTCAACCGGTACACCCTGTGTTGTACTGTAAATGTTGATACCAGGTTTACCCATACCCTGCATTGTGATCAGTGCAACCATAAGACGTGCCCAGTCCATACCGATCGGGCTTCGGCAGCATCCGCCCCAGCCGCCAAGTCCTCCGGCAGCGAGCATTGTTTTATGTTTTGCCCATTCACGAGCCAATGCACGAATGTCACGAGCCGGAATACCTGTTTCTTTTTCTGCCCATTCTGTAGTCTTTGGTGTGGAATCCAATGTACCAAGTACATAATCTTTCCATTCATCAAATCCTTCTGCATGAGTTGCAACATATTCTTTGTCGTATGTACCTTCTGTCAACCATGTATATGCAATACCCAATGCCAACGCACTATCTGTACCAAGACGCGGCGAGAACCATTTACCTCCATACAAACCATTTGTATGATTGTAATACGGATCAATAAATACCATCTTTACGCCCAGCTCTTTTAACCATTTACGACGAATCGTACTTTCGTATGCACCGTAAATACCATTGTTTGTCTCCGGATCGGATGACCAGAATACCATCATCTCACAGTTCTGCAAACAATCTTCCAAAAGATCTGTCTGCTCCGGATTACCAAGTCTTGCGGTAAATCCCCACATATGAGCAGCGCCCCAATGCCAGCCTTCCCAGGAATCCGGGTTATGATCGCCATATGTCATACCTACAGCATTCATAAAACGGAACAATGTACTGTGACGATATCCAACAGTTCCCCATAAATGGTGGGAACTTGGCTCGATTATCATAGCTCCAGGGCCATATTCCCGTTTGATTCTGCGGATCTCATTGCACACAATATCCAGCGCCTCATCCCAACTGATACGTACATATCCTGAAATACCACGATTTTCCTCATGTCTGTCCCCATTTGGATCGAAGTCCACACGCTTCATTGGATACAGGTTACGGCGGTCAGAATAAATCATAGATTTAAACTGTGCTGTAAATGCTGTGTATGTAGTCTTTCTTGGCGGTGTAAATACATGACCGCGCGCTTCAATCTTATACGATTCTGCATCATCATCGTCCAGATCCATCGGTGTGATACGTACGATCTTATCTTCCTCTTCGTCTACATAAACGAATACCGGACCACCGGTGGTCATCTGGGTTTTTCTAACCAATTTTCCCATTCTTTTCCTCCTGTCTTTATCGGCTCTGCCGTTCTTTATTTGGTAATTTTTTTATATCATTCTTGAGAAAAATGGTCAAAAAAGTCAGCGGTTTTCATCCGCTTATTTTATGGATTTATATTCAATAAATGCAACTGATTACTTTTAGCCGTTTCTTACAATACTTTTATTTTTTTAGAATATTTGCATAAATTTTCTTTTTATTTTTTAGATAAAAACACCTATTTCAATGATTTTTTCAAAAAAAGAATGCAACTGATCACTTGCAAAATGAAGTTCAGGTCTGTTCTTTTTTAGAGAATGTTGGTATACTAAAAACAGATTTTTGAAGAACCTTTTTTTGAAATTTTAGTACCAGCTTCCATCAACGGTACATACAATAAAAAACCCCCGGGAAAGAACAGGAGCCTGACAATGAAAGATACCAAATCATGGATTTTAGACGCAGCAGCCATGCTGTTTACCCAAAACGGATTTACCCGCACAACAACCAAAGCCATTGCCGAACTGGCCGGGGTCAGCGAGTCTACATTTTTCCGTATCTATAAAAGTAAGGCCGCTCTGTTAAGCGACCTTCTCTATATCATGACACCGGGTCCGGAGGACATTCCTATGAAGGAGCTGACCAACGGAGCCAATATTCAGAAAGATTTTGAAGTATTTTTATATTACAATGCAATCCTGCACATCAGGCACCTGCCGGTATTCCGTCTGGCTATGCATATCGATAAGGTTTATGACCAATCCCGCTTTTCCAAGATCGAAGGGCTTGTCTCTCAAATGACCGGATACTTCCAACATTTACAGGAAATCGGTTTCCTGATCGAGTTTGATTACCGGGCGCTGGCAGAGCATGTCAACAGCCTGGCGCTGGTCAAAGCTTCCGAATTTATTACCGGGGAAATCTACGGCGTTCCTATGGAACAGTCTGTGAGAGCATTTGCCAAACAGTATGCGGAATATTTTGCAAGGATGCTGACAATACGGGCAGCTTAACAACACGAATAAATCAGGGGGGAGAGTCTATAATAATTAAGACTCTCCCCCTGATTTATTACTTTATTTTTTCTGCGGAATCAATTTAATCCCAATTATCTTTTTCTTCCGGATAGATCCTCGGAAGCAGATCTGCCAGATTTTGGAATTCTTTCATATTATGTGCCAGAAGCATTTTGGGTTTCATCAACGGAGTTACTTCATCATCCGGAAGTATTCTGACTGGCTTTCCGCCTATAATATGCCATCCCAGCCAAAATCTGGAACGCAGCTCGATGCCATCCTCTGTCTCCCTTACAAAATGGCACATCAACTCTGCGCTTGCCATAGGATCATTTTTAATTCCGGAATTTGCAGTCACAATGGTTCCACATGCCTTTGTTCCAATCCTGCTCTCATCAAATCCCATTTCCGACGGTTTACGAAAACATGCAAACAGCTCGTCCGGACCGCCGCCAATATCCTCTTTAATCCAATGGGTGGTCCCCCAATATTTTTCTTTCAGAGATAATTTAGATGATCTTCCCTGAGCCAGATTCATACTGTGTGCAAAATAGTGATCTTCCGGATCCCAAATTGTATACCGCAGATCTCCCAGACCATGCCATGCAAACCACCAGTCGAACATTTCCACTGTTACCCCAGGCATCTTTGTATGATTGGCAATATATCCGGTTCCATCTTCCATCACACAGTAACCTGTCTCTACTTCAAAATAGCCGTCCTCAAACAAGCGATTCCTGTCCTGGATCTTTAACGCTTTTGAGGGATCCATAGGCGTATCCAGGATTGCCAATTTTTCTTCCGATACTGGCGCCAGTGGTTTATCATAGTATTTCGCATAACTTAGACTCTTCTGCACCTCTGCAATCGGAACACGATTCTCCATATTCGCCACCTCCAAACATTGTTTTAATTATTGTATCATTCCTTTTTTTATTCGTAAAATGAAAAGAAGATCGCACGCATATTCCTGACAGGAATATACGCACGATCTTCATATTTGACAATGCCCCTATTCCAGCGGCGGTATCGGCGGTATCAGCTGCATGTTCCTGATTTTTTCACCATCCAGCTTAAACTTATCATGTATCTTAATTTCTTCCGTAGATCTCCAGGAATAACAGCATTTTCCACACACATAAATCTCCCATGCATCATCTCTTGGTGCCTTTGTCATTACCCGGATCTGATCACTGTCACAACGTGGACATTTCATAGTTTTCCTCTCCGTTTCTTTTCAAATTCAGATACGAACAGAGCTATCCCTGCTATCCCATTCATACCTGATAAAATATTACAAGCTCATCACTGTCTATTGTTTCATAAGATTCTTTATGATCGTCTCCCATTTTTCTGTATCCGCTGGCGGTTCCAAAAGCTCCACCTCTCTTGGATTCGGTTCCGGCGCTACCGGTGTGGTGGCGTCAATGATCATCTTACTGTGCATACCAGCAGGCACACTGGATGGATCCAAAGGCATTCCCGGACAATTCGGAATGATGGTTACATCCTTATCCGGCTTTACCCTGGTGGTAATCGCCCACATAACCTGCTCCAGATTGAATGGATCTACATATTCATCTACTACAATAACCACCTTAGAATATGGCATACCATGAGGTGTGGAAAGCAGTCGGAAGGCAACGCCCTTGCCATAGCCTCCATAACGGCATTTCGTAGAAATAATCACACCGATTCCATGCGTATACATAGCATTGACCGCCACTACCTCCGGCATGGTCTCCTTCAACTGCTTATACAACGGCACACTGGTATTAAGCGCCATTAAATAGTCAATTTCTGTCCACGGAATACCAAGATACAGATTTTCAAAGATCGGATCTGTCCGATGGGTCACATGGGTTATCTGTATCTCACACTGCAATCTGCAGCCGGAATAGGAACCGGGAAATTCTCCGAATGGCCCCTCCACTGTTCTGACTCTTGGAAGTATGTAACCCTCAAGAATAATCTCTGAAGATGCCGGCACATACAGATGATCACAGGTATCTGCCTTAACGATCTCTACCGGCTCGCCATTTTGCAGTGCCCCGGCAAAAGCATATTCACTTTGATCATAAGCAATCGGCGTACTTGCCATAAAAGTAACCAAAGGCGCATTGCCCAAAGCTATCGCAACAGGCAGCGGTTCATTCTTCCTCTCAGCCTTTTCCAACTGAACCGCAATATCATGAAATGCCAATGCCTGAATCCCGACACGATCCCTATCCTTTACCTGAATGCGGTAGGTTCCCACATTCATTCTGTTCAGATCGCCAGGATACTCCGGATCTCCGGTTACGACTGCTGCCTTTGACAGAAAAAATCCCCCATCCTGCTCATTGATACGGTACAACGCCATCAACTCAAAAAGGTTGATATTTTCCGTAACGGTATGTTCTTTGCATGGAGCATCCTCCCTGCTCACGATCTTTGGTTCCACCGGATACTTGTCCCAACGTCTGTTTAACTCCATAAACTGCTCTTTGACGGGAGTATTCTTGTCCATACCAAGCATCAGGGCATGCGCCTGCCAGGAACCATGAACGTTCGTAACCACTGGCGTGTTATAACCTTTTATTTTTTCAAAAAACACAGCCGGTTTTTCCTTTGTATTTGCTGCTGCTCTTCCCGCAGCCCCGATATCCGGCTCAGGATTTACTTCTTCTTTTATACGAATCAACTGATTTTCTGATTCCAATACCTCCAGGAAACCACGAAGACTGGTAGAAATTTTTGCCATAAGATACCTCCTCTTTTCATCCATAATAATATCATAACATCTGATCTTCTTTTCGTAAAATGAAAGTGAAAAACATTCCTATTCCAAATCGGAATACATTGACAAGAATTTAAGTTTGGATTATTGTGGAGACACATACAAGAGATGATTCTTCGTAAACACTGATTCTTTTACCGCCTCAGCATGGATCATACAATGATATCAGCGTTTCTAGAAATATTATGAGGATATAAACTATGAAAAAACTGTTATTGATCATGCCGGTCATTTCGGGCATTTTATGGGGTTCCACAGGAACATTTGTCAGAGTTTTAACTGCATACGGCGTAAACAGCCGCACCATACTGTTTTCAAGGGCTCTGTTTGCAGCTATCATCCTGCTGATCGGAGTCCTTATATTTGACAAATCATTATTGAAGATAAGACTAAAAGATCTCTGGCTCTTTTTAGGAACCGGCATTGTTGGTATGCTCGGTTTAAATTTGTGTTACAACGAAGCCATCAACCGATTGACTCTGTCCCTTGCCGCAGTATTGCTCGCACTCTCTCCAATCTTTGTCATATTTGTGTCCGCACTGCTTTTTAAGGAAAGGATCACGTTTCAGAAAATTTTCTGCATGTGTCTGGCGATCTTTGGATGTCTGCTGACCAGCGGTATATTGGAAGGTACTGATAATATCAAATGGTCCACATTTGGGGTAGTGATCGGTCTTTGCTCCGCATTCTTCTATTGTTTATACAATGTTTTCTCCAAAGTGGCAATGGGAAGAGATTATCATGCTTTTACGATCACATTTTACAGCCTTGCAGCTCTCGTGATCGTTGTACTGCCCTTTTCCGACCATCAGATCCTTATTGATTTTGTACAGGCCGCACCGCTGAAACATTCTGTTTTTATACTGCTTCACTCCGTATGTACATCGGTGCTTCCTTATATCCTGTATACCGCTGCACTGACCCGCACCGATGCCGGTAAAGCATCCATTCTGGCTTCCGGCGGAGAACCTACGGCTGCCATGGTCTTTGGTATTCTCTTTTTCTCTGAGATTCCAACAGCCCTTTCTCTGACAGGGCTTGTATTAACCATTATCGCACTTTCCCTGTTATGCCGGCCAGCGAAGAAACATCCCTCTCCCGCCCCATAACAGAGGCATTCTGTGCCCGTACTGTCTCCATAATATCTCTTATCCGCACCTATACCACATCCCTGGTATCTCTTACCTGCACCTATACCACGTCTCTGGTATCTCTTACCTGCACCTATACCACGTCTCTGGTATCTCTTACCTGCATCATGATCATATTCACAATCATATCCACGCTCTGGGACATGACTTCCTTGGCATCCTTTGCAATCTGACGGGAATTTTCTTCAATGCCGTCATGTACATTGATGCGGAGACATGTCCTGATGATGTAACACAAAAACATTTCTGTAATCATGGAAATATCCGCAGTTGAAATCTTATCCGGATACATGGACTCCAAATACACCCGTACAAAATTTTTCATATCCTCCGGTATAAACCAGAGATATTTAGATATGGGTTCAAAATTATGTCCATCATTGATAAATATCCTTAAAATATGGATATTCTGATACATCAAATCAAAAAAGTAATCTGCCATGACACGAAAATCACTGTGCAGATTCATATAGCTTAATTTTAAATTCAATGCCTCCGCATCAAATTCAAACTTCTGATAACGCTCTACTACCTGCAAAAACAAACCCAGTTTATCCTCAAAATGCCGAAAAATCGTAACCGTATTGCATCCGGCACGATTACTGATATCTTTGATCGTCGCTGCCGAATATCCTTTTGCAGAAAATACTTCCAATGCACTCTGTAAAATCCTTTCATGCATTTCGTTGGCACTGCCTCGTCTTACCACTAAACTGCCCCCTCTGTTCTTTGACACTCTTTTTCAACGTGCACTCCCTGTACGCCGCGAGAGTATCTCTGATCCTCAACATTACATAGACTAATGTACTTCTATATTTACCATATCATATAGAAACACCCCATTGTGATGCAAAAAAGCCCTTTATTTATGCTATATTGTAGTTAGAACATTCCGCCCTATGAAAAATACTGTTATTTGTATACCTGCCTATTTTTTGTGGTATACTATCCTCCTGAATACTATACTATTATTATACCAATTTGGTCTGATATTATTATTTAGTTATAACAAAGTCATCAAAAAAGCATAAGTGAAAACCCGCTTTTCGTTTGACTGTATTTATAGAATACACTAAAATAAAATTATCATAATAAACAGTAGAAATCTGACCGCATACCTTATGAAACGCCGAATGGCATAGTGGGGCGCCCCAGAGGGTATACCCTATGAAACGCCGAATGGCATAATGGGGCGCCCCAGAGGGCATATTTTGCGACACAGATTTTCTGGCATTATAAATAAAAAAGGAGGTATATCATCAATGGCTGACAAATTTTATGCCAAAGGAGCCGGTAATAACGGTTACATCAAAAACCTTGAAGTGTTAGACTTTAATGCTATGGACGGCAACTGCGGTATGTTTCAGATGCAGCTCTACAAAACTGATGACGGAAGATATTATCTGTATGGTTCCTGCTTCGGCGGTACACAGCAGGGTGTTATGATTTCTGAAGTGACAGATCCTGAACACACAAGATTTGTAAAACACTTTCAGTTAGTTGATCCGTCAGAATATCC
>CAZLZX010000006.1:0-29940 GCA_964564095.1 uncultured Eubacterium sp.
ACTATCCTCATCACGGAGCGGTGGCATTTGGCCACTTTGGAAAGACCTTATATGAAGTATTCAAATATATCGGTGTGGATGTTGATGAGATCAACTTCAATCAGCCGAAGGGAATGCTGTATAAGACAGAGAATCCATTTGCATAGGATGATGAAAAATCGATAAGTAATAAAGATAAGCCCCTTTTATTCAGATGAAATGTTGTCTGAGTAAGAGGGGCTTTGCCTGTGAAAAATATCTATGGAAGCTTTCTTTCCTGACATGATTGCTGGTATTTGTTGAGAAGTTAAAAAAGTCAGCTAAAACGTTAAGAAATCGTTAAGAAGTGAAACTCTTTCTTAGAAAGAATTGTTTGTTAGGATAATTTCAACAAAGAAAGTCGTATCCTTTTTCTGAAACGTGCTTTATAATAGTGGGGAGGTGAATGAATATGAATATTTTAGTATGTGATGACGACAAAGAAATTGTAGATGCGATTGAAATTTATCTGATGCCGGAAGGGTATCATGTATTCAAAGCATACGATGGAATACAGGCCATCGAGATCTTAAAAAAAGAGGAAATCCATCTGCTGCTCATTGATGTGATGATGCCCCGTATGGATGGAATCAGAGCTACATTAAAAATACGAGAACAATATAATGTGCCGATCATTATTCTTTCTGCAAAAACAGAGGATGCAGATAAGGTAGTAGGGCTCAATGTCGGAGCCGATGATTATATCACGAAGCCGTTTAATTCTCTGGAGCTGATCGCAAGAGTGAAATCTCAGCTTCGCCGCTATACGAGACTGGGCACCATGCATGTGGAAGAGAAGCAGAACATCTATCAGACCGGCGGTCTGATGATAAACGATGACACCAAACAGGTAACAGTAGATGGCGAGGAAGTCCAGAAGCTGACGCCAATGCAGTACAATATTCTGCTGTTTTTACTGAAAAATAAAGGAAGGGTATTTTCTATCGAGCAGATTTATGAAAATATCTGGAATGAAGATGCTGTCAATGTAGACAATACGGTGGCAGTCCATATCCGGCACATTCGGGAAAAAATCGAGATCAATCCGAAGGAACCACGTTATCTGAAAGTGGTCTGGGGTGTGGGATATAAGATAGAATCTATTCCCGTCCAGTAATTTCGGATGGAAAGGAAATGATTCAATATGAAAAGAGGTAAAACATTTGGCTCACTGGCGGCCAGAGTGCTGGTCATTGCGCTTATTTTTGCCAGTACATTGGGTATTATCACAGGAGCATTTTGGTTAGTAAGAATCGACAGAACTGGGGTAGATATCTCGGATGCGATGCAAAGAGTTGAGTTTACGAAAACTTCTTATGTGGCCAGAAGAGTGGTATTTCAGGGATTGGATGAATTGCAGTCAGCAATGACGCAAAACCAGTTTAAAACAAATGGCAGCTATGATTTAACGAGTACAGTGGATATTACCAAACTGAGTGCGGGCGTTTCTGCTGCAAACAAAGACGATTCTACCAGCTATACGTTGGAAGACCTGCAAAAGCTTTACCAGGACAAAGAAACATTGAATAAACTACAATCATTGCTGGAAGATGCACAGAGGGAGTATCTGGTTTATGAGAATTTGATTGTCTGGAACCTGCAGGAGTCCTATGGAATAGATACTTATTATGTGGATAGCAGCGGCAACCTGTATGGCTCTTCTGATATGGGAGATATAAGTAATACGGAAGAAGCCATGGAGTATATAGATGAGGCAGATTCTTCCGCAAAGTTTTATAAAATAGACGCAGAGGGAAATGTTGCCCTTTTTGACAGAAATAATGATGCTGCGGCAAGCTTAAGCTGGATTGATGAGATGGAAGTCCAGGGAAGACTTTGTGTCAACATTAATAAAGAGCAAATAAACTGGGATCCGAATACGTCAATTAATTATTCAGATTACGGCGAGACGTTCTGGTATCTTTTTTCATATGGGATACAGTATGAAAAAATACTTCCGCAGAGTGGGGAATTACTGGCTGTGTATGCTTTAAAGCATCCGGCGGATGTGTCAATTATGGATCTGTATCAGAATTTGGCAGATGCATCGATTCAGGTAGGTACTGCATTGGAATCAAGTGAGGCAGAGCAAAGTAATGAGACAGATACTTCGCTGCCTGTGGCATATTATTGGTTCCATGATCTGGACACCGGGGAGTTTTATACGAATAACCCAGAATGGACAGATACGGAAGACGGATATTCATTAATTAAATCTTCTCTGCAGTACGATTCCAATATTGTGGCAGGCGGGTATGCTTTGACAGATTCGGGCAATATGTGGGAAAAATGGACATCCGAAGCTCTGTCTGGCAGAGTAGAGGCAATAATGGAGGATCAGTTATGTCTGGAGGAGCAGGAAGCTCTTTCTGGTCGTGAAAATTATCAGCTTATTGTCGCAATCAATGAAGCGCTGCTTGATCCGGCGGTTGGTCAGGAGTATTTTTCCACATGGAGTGCATATAGCTGGTATGCGCGTTATACGATACCGGGGCTTATCCTGATGATCGGAGGCGCAATAGCAGCAGTGGTCTTCTTTATCATTTCCATCATACAGGCGGGCAGACGCGGAGAAGGGAAAGAGCGGTATGCCAGCGCTTTTGCCAGAAATATTCCGGTAGAGATATTGTTAGCGATCGACGTTGTATCCTGGATCTTTTACGGCGTGGCGGCCGCAGCGCTGACCGAGGTATTTGTCAATATGCCGGATGACTGGTATTCAAACGGAGAGATGATACCTTCCCTTGTTGTAATCACCATTTGTGTTGCCGGATTTGTGGCTTTGCTGCTGTGGCAGGTACTGACGCTTGTATGCAAGGGCAAATCCAGAAACATGCGCACAAACAGTCTGAGCAAGCAGTTTGGAAAAACAATTGCGAATGCTTGCAGGACCGTATACAACAACCGCAAAGTTACGGGTAAACTGGTTATATGCTTTGTGCTTTTCATTGTAATAAGCATTATTGGCGCGGCTCTTATAGACTGGGTCGTTGGCGGATTTATATTAACCTTTTTATGGATCATTACATTTGTGATACTGATACAGAAATGTTTGCAGCGTCAGCGTGTCAAAGAGGGTATCCATGAGATCGCGGGGGGAAATCTGGATTATCAGATCAATGATGCGAATCTGAGCGGAGACGATCTGGATATGGCAAAGGACTTAAATAATGTCAGAGAAGGCATGCAGGCAGCTATTCAGGAGCAGATGAAGAGCGAGCGGCTGAAAGCGGATCTGATCACGAATGTGTCTCACGATATCAAGACGCCGCTGACATCCATTATCAATTATGTAGATATTCTGAAAAAAGAAAATATTCAGGATGAAAAGATCAGGGGATACATCGACATTCTCGATATGAAATCCCAGAGGCTGAAACATCTGACAGAGGATCTGGTGGAAGCATCTAAGATCAGTTCGGGAAATATCAAGCTTGATATTCAGGAGATCAATTTAAAACAGCTGCTGAAGCAGACGAACGGAGAGTTTGAAGAAAAATTTGCCAGAAAGAACCTGACTTTAGTCTGCACGCTGCCGGAAAATCAGCTGCTGATCAAGGCGGACGGCAGACGGATGTGGCGGGTAATTGAGAATCTTTATAACAATGCGGCTAAATATGCGATGCCAAATTCCAGAGTTTATGTAGATGGAGAATTAAAAAACGGTAAGGTTGTAGTAGTAATTAAAAATATTTCCGAGTACCCGTTAAATATCAGTGCAGATGAGCTGATGGAACGATTTGTCCGGGGCGATGTTTCCCGAAATACGGAAGGCAGCGGACTGGGACTTGAAATAGCCAGAAACCTGACTGTGATGCAAAATGGAAGCTTCGATATTTATCTGGATGGAGATTTATTCAAAGTTATTCTGTCATTTGATGCAATTTAATAAAAAATTGATTTTATGTCAAAGACTGTTTTATGTCAAAGAGACCCTGCCGCTGTCGGTCAGGGTCTTTTTTTGCCGGAATTTGCGATGAAAAAAGATTGAGGGGAGGAATAACTGTGGTATACTTTTAATATCAGAGGATGCCAGCGGCAGGTTCTGTAGATAAAGGAGGTCAGAAATTGGAAGAGGTACGTTACATGATTTCAGATGCGGCAAGTCTGCTGCACATGGAATCACATGTGTTGCGTTACTGGGAAGAGGAATTAGAACTTGAGATACCGAGAAATGAAATGGGGCACCGTTACTATACGAAGGAAAATATTCGGCAGTTCGAGCGTATCCGGCAGTTAAAAGAGCAGGGCTATCAATTAAAAGCCATAAAAATGCTGATACATAATCAAAACCGGCAGCCGTCAGAGATTACAGAACAAAAAGCAGAGATGTTTCAGGACTTTCGGGAGATCAGCTGCGAGGAGGAAGAAAAGCTTCAGAAGATAGAAGCAAGCGAAGTGGACAAGCTGAAAACTGAAATTCAGGATGCAAAAGATCAGACGATTCAGACCGTAACAAAGCAGTCTCTGGAAAACATGACTCCGTTGGAACAGTTTCAGGTCATGATGTCCAGAATTGTAAAAGAAGCCATAGCGGAAAATAACCAGGATCTGGGCAGGGAAGTAGGGGTTCAGGTAGGCGAAAAAGTGCTGAAGGAGATGAATTATCTGATGCGCGAGCGCGAGGAACAGGAAGAAGAGCGTTTTCGCAAACTGGATGAGGCTATCCGTACCAGACAGAGACGCCCCCGCAGACAGGGGAAAAAGGCACAGAAGCTCCGCAGGAAACGGCAGACAAAAGTTTCCCTCAGGACAGAAGAAGGTACAGCCGGTTAGAAGAGCATTAAAAAAACCGCCACGTAAGTGACGGTTTTTTCATGTACAATTTCATTATGCTTCTGCAATAACACCTGTTGGACATGTACCAGCGCAAGCTCCACAACTGATGCAGGAATCTGCATCGATTTCAAATTTTCCGTCGCCCTCTGCGATAGCGCCTACTGGACAGGCACCTGCACAAGCTCCGCAGCTAACACATCCGTCATTAATTACATATGCCATTGGTTACTCCTCCTTTAAAATCTTATTTCAACAAAGCTTTTTGCTTAGGCATTATTCTAATACAAATAAATGGGAAATGCAAGGCTTTTGGGCTGTAAAATCTTTATCCAATTGACAGTTTTTGTCAGTATGGATATAATTCTTGACTATAGAGTGTTTTCTGTTTGAGAAAGATGACAAAGGTAGTTTTAACTAACAAAAGTTTGAAAAAACTTAATGAATTTTAACTGATTAAGAGGTATAACAATGATTAAAAAAATAAGGTGTGTAGATGAGAAGCTTGACATTGCATTGTTTGTCAGCGGCACTCAGACAAAGAGGAACAAACTGTATTGTCAGCGGGATTTTGAACTGTGCCAGGATATGAAAAAAGGACTTTTTTCCGTATATGATGAGCATGAGAGAAAAGACAGCAAGGATATAGAAGAGGGGTATGGTCTGACTCTTTCACAGCTCTTTTTGGAAACAGGTGCATCGGATGTGGAAGAAATTCATCTGAAGGCAATCGATGGATATGAGTCCGTGGTGGCAGAACTGGGATCGCCCAGATATTATTTCCCGGGACTGAGAGAAGGAAATGAGAGCGGCAGACAATTGCAGGAGATTTTGCTTTCCTTTTTCAAAAACGGCGAAAGGGTAAAAGCATATCCTCATCCCACGATCATGTTTGGCCAGCAGGGTATCAATGATAAAAACAAAGATTACTTTTCAAAGGGCTTGTGCTCTGTGGTAGTGGGAAGCAGAGACCGTGCCTTTTGGGTCAAGGGCAGCGCAGTGTCCTGCAATCGCTATTTTGGACTGGATCAGCTGTTTGAACTGGGAGAAGCAAATGGATATGAGGCGCAGCTTCTGGAAGTGACCACAGAAGATGAACAGGTGCGAGTGATTCCCGGGATAAAAGTGCCCGACAGCTTTTGGTCAGAAGAGATACAGATCAAAGATGCGGATGCAGAAATGTATCTGGTATCCGGGGAGAATCAATATCCGGCTAAAAGGGATGGTTTGTATCTGTTTTTATCGGATGAAGCGCAGAAACAGACCGGAGCATGGGATGGAGAGCATGTTCTGGAGCGGATTGACGGCATTTTGATCGGCAAGATGGTTAAGCAGAAAAACACCGGGGTTTTACGTATACCGCAGACAAAATGCGAAGAAAGCGACTTTACGATTACCATCATTGATGAAAAAGATGAGGGAAAGCAATACTGTTATTCGATTAATGAATTAAAAAATGCGTATAATGATTTACTGAAGGAGCTTACAATAGAGTATTATAATCATAACATGGATCATGGAAAAGGCGGTATCCGTCGTGTCAGCGCCCATGGATGGCTGTTGACAGACCTTTTGGTCGGTCTGCCTGAAATATCAGGTATTGAAATGATAGAAGAGGGCGGATTGTTTTTCAAAGTTCTGACCAATGACAGCTATAAGGAAAAGATGGCGGTAGAAGGAAGTGAACTGACAGCATTTTCCTATATGCTGGCATATGAACATGATCAGCGGACACAGACTGGTATGGAACATGGAGACACCAGCAGTTGGCAGGACGGACAAAAACATTTCGGAACATGGAAAGGTACTACGCCATATAGAGTGTATTGTGATAAAACCAGCGCAAGCCCTGCAGTGTATAAAAATGTCTGTGGGTTAGAAATAAAAATACGATGAAGGAAAATGATGTGTTCTGAGTCAGAACATCAGGAAAAAATTATGAAAGATAATTATGAAAGAGTTATTGACTATATGAGAATCTCAATTACGGACAGATGCAATCTGCGCTGTCAGTATTGTATGCCGGAGGATATGGATTTTGTGCCGCATAATTTGATTATGCGGTATGAGGAATTGCTTCGACTGAGCAGACTGTTTGCGAAGCAGGGAATCCGAAAAATAAAGGTAACCGGCGGAGAACCGCTGGTTCGTCACGGCTGTCAGGATTTTATAAGAGGATTAAAAGCAATCGATGGAATAGAGAATGTAACCCTGACGACAAACGGCGTGATGTTGGGAAAATATTTGCCGGATCTTCTGGATGCGGGCGTGGATGCTATCAATGTCAGCCTGGATACGCTGAACCGTGACAAATACCGTCAGATTACGGGCAGGGATGAATTTGATCGTGTATGGAGCGGCATTCAGGAGACTGCAAAATCAGGGGTAAAGTTAAAATTGAACTGTGTACCCATCGGCGGGATCAATGATGATGAAATTCCTGATTTCTTTGAACTGGCAAAAAATAGTGCGATTGACGTCAGATTTATAGAGATGATGCCAATTGGACATGGAAAGAATTTTGACGCACTCAGTGTTGAGGATATTTTGGCGCTTTTAAAAGAACGGTATGATAATATATATGAAATTCAGGAGAAAAAAGGAAACGGACCGGCTATTTATTTTGAAAATGCTGAATTTAAGGGCAGTATCGGTCTGATCGGCGCCGTTCATAAAAAGTTCTGCAGCAGTTGTAACCGCATTCGACTGACGTCGGAGGGATTTTTAAAGCTCTGCCTGTATTACAGCGATGGTGTAGATCTGCGCTCCATGGTGCGGGGAGGAGCTTCTGACGAAGAAATCGAGGCAGTGATTGCAAAAGCGATAGCGGACAAGCCGCAGGAGCATCATTTTTCCTGTGATGTGATCAACACGGTGGATAATATGTGCGGCGGACAGTCAACACAGCTTGAGGAGATTAAAAACATGTCACAGATAGGAGGTTGATCATGAATCAGACCAAAGCATATCTGCATGAAGTACAGTATTATGAGACAGATGCGATGCAGATCGTACATCATTCCAACTATATCCGTTGGTTTGAAGAGGCGCGCCTGACGTCATTAAAGCGGGCGGGGATGGATTATGATCTGATGGAAAAAAGAGGAATCATTATACCTGTTCTTTCCGCTTCCTGCGAATATAAAATGGCAGTTACGTATGGAGAGACAGTAAAGATTTATTCAGAGATAGAATCCTTTAACGGTTTGAGATTTGGCGTAAAATATCAGGTGTATGATATGGAGGAGAAGGTACTCCATGCCACGGGCGCCACAACGCACTGCTTTTTAAACAGTCAGATGAAGCCGATCAATATTAAAAAAGTAGCGCCGGATATCTATGAATATTTCAAAGCGGCAGTGAGCAGACAGCATATTTGTGAATAGAAGTAAGAAAATAAAATTTTAAACGGAAATGAAGAAAATATAAAGCAATCGTTATCACAGGATATGTATAGAAAAAGAAATGTCATTGCATAATATTTAAAATCGTATTATAATAGCGTCAGTTGACCAGCCGAGTGTTGTCGCTGAAGGTAATAATGACCACTTGAGAGAATATAAAGGAGGTACATGTGAAATGGCACAGGTAACAAAAGACACCAGAATTGGTGAATTATTAATGATGGATAGCAGCAGAGAGATCCAGGCAATCCTTTTAGGACTTGGTATGCATTGTCTTGGATGCCCATCTTCCGAGATGGAGACAATCGAGCAGGCTGCCGCAGTTCACGGAGAGGATCCGCAGGCAATCGTAGATCGTATCAATGATGTTCTGGCAAAATAAGATTGAATAAAAAAGAATCTCGCATGCGAGATTCTTTTTTTATTCATGACAATAGGTTTGCTTTATACATTTGTCAATGTCTGTAAGGCTTGCCGTGAGAGGATTACCTTGTTGTGTTCCCTGAAGAAAGCCTCATATCCCGGGGTGTAATTTTCAGGCTCCGCATATCCGGCAATTGTATTGTACACTTTATAAAATTCAGAGAGCGAATGTGCGCCCTGATGAATAACCAGATGATAGGAATTATCTCTGGAGTCTTTATACAATGCGTTGTCTCCGGTATAAAAATTCTTTAAAAGCTGTGACAGATGGAAGGCAGTGTCCAGATCTCTGAAGGTAAACATCTTGATCATTTCCTTTGCCTGCTTTTCCTCTTTTGCTGATTTATTGGATGCGGCATTTGCTGCCAGCGCTTCTTTTTCTTTGCGGATTCGTTCAAACAGTTCAAGAATGTCCTGACTGTGATCCTGTATCAGAGGATTTTCGGTGTCAGAGATAGAATCTTCCATATTTCCATCCTCGATGCCGTCTGAAAAATTTGAAAAACGGGTATCCAGTTCCTCCGGAGAATCCACTTTGGTAATGATCAGCATGATGGTTTCCGGCGATAGCGGAATGGCCTCTATCATCAGCGGAATATCTTCGGCTTCAAAACCAAACTCAGCAGCGGCTTGCTGCATCATATCACGAAACAGCATTTTTGCATTTTCAGAACCGTATGCCAGCTCGCTCAGCTTGATGTGGCGGCTTGCCAGATCTTCCCGGGTCAGTGTACAGCGAATCTGATTATCATTAACTTTTTCTATTTTCATAATATCACTTCCTTACTGTTAGAAAATAGTACTCGTTTTGAGAAGTATATAAAAAAATACATGCAACGTCAAGCTGTGAAAATCTGAAAATTTTATAAATGGTAAGAAAAAGCAAAAAAATTTATAAAAAAATCAAATATAAATGAAGATACTAGTTGCATATTTTCCATAAATATGATATAAAATATGCAGGAGCTTTCGGTTTGACCGGTAAGCAGGAGAAAAATTTAAGTCAGCGTCAGATGCATTTTCTGCATATTCAGACGAATTATTCTTAAATCAGATCTATATGTAATCGCAATCGTTCCCGAAGATTTATTTGTGCTGTTTACTGCTGTAGATTGGAAACTTTTTTACAGTCATTAATAGAGCTTACCGGAATGACAGGAAGGATTCCTAAAAAAGAGTTCTTTTTTACCGCTCGAAGCCTTGACAGGCTGAAAAGAACCTGAGGAAAGGAGGGAATATTTATATATCCAATATATTTTAAAAGACAATATGAGTAACTGTAGTGGCGTATGCCGTAGATTAAAAATAGCGTTCAGGACGTGTATGGAATTATGGATAAATTAGAGTAAAAGAAAAATACTAAAAATATATTGGATGAGTGGATTTTATAATATGTCATACCAGAGCGGAAGCAGGAAAGGGGTGGTGTATCTTGTGAAGGAATGCAAGTTTGGCACCGGTACGATGCTGCTGGTTGAATTGCAATCATATGAGAATCAGGGGATTTCCATATGGCTGGAAGGGGAACCAAGCTGCTCCGAGGCTGTAATGGATACAATGACTGTAAAAGAGGCAAATAATTATATGCGCGACTATGTATTCGATGACGGCGTTGTCAGAGAGATCCGTTTTGACCGCATAAATCGGGAACAAACATGATTGTTTCAAAGACCGGACAGGAAAATTGCGAAATTACTGTTAGTTGAAACTCAAAATGGTAAGATTATGAAATTATGAAAAAGTCCCTTAACATTTCATAAAAACAGTTTGCCGGGGCGGAAATAAAGCTGCTCCGGCAAATACAGGTAAATATGGTTAAATCTACATTAGATTAAATAAAAAATAGGATAAAAAGTGGAAATAATCATTCTAATCATGCTATACTATAAGAAATGCTTTCGGATAAGCGATAGTATGAAGTGGAAAGGAGACCCAATGGCTTCACGTAAGAGGAAAAGTAAAAAAGTTGGAATATTAGCAATTATTGTGATGATCGTGATCGTCGCATTGATTTTGATAATGACACCGTTTTTGAAAAAATATTCGCCGTCAAAGACACAGGCAGATTTCAGCGAATATTACGGACTGGATGAAGAGAATGAAATGATCGTAGTGGTAGACAACCAGCAGTCTGAGATCAACGGTTTTTATATAGATGGACATGCTTATGTGGATTATGATACCGTTCATAATATGATGAACAGCCGCTTTTTCTGGGACAGTACGGAGCAGGTATTACGTTATACCCTGCCGGAGGAACTGATCTCCATAGGCGTGGATACCAGCGAGTACATGGTGGGAAAGGAGAAAAAGCAGGCAGAATATCCGATTTGCAAGGTTCAGGATGGCGTCATGTATATGGCGATGGATTTTATCGAAGAACACACAGCAATACGTTACAAATATTATGAAGATCCAAACCGTCTGGTGGTTTCCTGTGAATGGGGAAATCTCGAATATACAAAAGTAAAGAGCAAGACAGAGGTACGTGAAAAGGGCGGTATCAAGAGTCCGATTCTTTCTGAAGTGTCAAAGGGCACTCTGGTAAAAGTGCTGGAGGAGGGCGATAACTGGTCAAAGGTCTGCACAGAGGATGGATTTATCGGTTATTTGAAAAATAAGGCGTTGGGAAAGACGCAGGATGTTGTGTGCGAGAATACCTTTGAAGAGCCGCAGTATTCCCATATAACCAAAGATTTTAATATAAATCTGGCATGGCATCAGGTTACGAACCAGTCGGCAAACCGGACAGTAAATGATGTGATCGCCGGTTTGAAAGGGGTTAATGTTATCTCTCCTACCTGGTTTTACCTGGACGATGACAAGGGAGGGATTGCGTCTCTGGCAAGTTATGATTATGTAACGACCTGTCACAGCAATGGAATTGAAGTGTGGGGACTGGTCAGCAACCTTGAGAATCCGGACGTCAATACGGCAAAGGTACTGAATACGACTTCCAGCAGAGACAATCTGGTTAATCAGATTATTGCCGCAGCGATCCAGTATGACCTGGATGGTATCAATGTGGACTTTGAATCTCTTGGAAATGATGTGGGAGATGGATTTATCCAGTTCATCAGAGAGTTATCCTTAAAATGCGCAAATAACGGAATCGTCCTTTCCGTAGACAATTATGTACCATCAGCCTATACGAAGCTCTATCAGAGGGGAGAACAGGCAAGATTTGCTGATTATGTGGTTCTGATGGCATACGACGAGCATTACAACGGCTCTGATGAAGGTTCTGTGGCATCTATCGGTTTTGTAAAACAGGGCGTGGCAGATACGCTGGCTGAAGTACCGGCAGAGCAGCTTGTTTTGGGAATCCCGTTCTATACAAGGATCTGGGAGCTGACTCCGGATGAGACGGCAGAAGCCGGATATACGATTTCCAGTGAAGCCGTAAGCATGAGTGAGGTGGATACCCGTCTGGCGGCCAACGGAGCAGGTACGGAGTGGCTGGATGACTGCGGTCAGTATTATGCTGAATATGAAAAAGATGGAAAGACATATAAGATCTGGATTGAAGATCAGAATTCTATCGAAGAAAAGCTGAAGGTATATCAGGAAAATGGTCTGGCAGGAGCCGCATTCTGGAAGCTTGGCTTTGAAAAGAGCAGTATTTGGGATACGATCAGCAAGTATATCGTAAATTAAGAATAAAATAAAAAGACAGTCATACACTGATAAAAAATCCGGGATTTTTGGAGCGAGATTGAAAAGAAAACTGGAAATCGTGATGGCTGTCTTTTTATTGCTTTTTGCTGCATTTTTAGGCAGAAAAGGGGCAGAGATGGCTCTTAGTACGAAAATAGAAAAGGGAGCGGTATGCGTATGTATCGATGCGGGACATGGGGGAGGCGATCCCGGCAAGATCGGTATTAATCAGGAACAGGAGAAGGATATCAATCTACAGATAGCATATAAGCTAAAAGAAGTGTTGGAGCAGCAGGATTTAAAGGTAGTAATGACTCGAACGTCAGATGACGATCTGTCAGATGAGGGCGTGGAAAATGTAAAGGTATCCGATATGCAGAACCGGGTGGCGGCTATAGAGAAATCCGGCGCAGTATTTACGGTCAGCATTCATCAGAACAGTTATCCTGAGGAGGCGATCCACGGCGCTCAGGTATTTTATTATGGGGAATCAGCGCAGGGACAGCAGTTGGCAGAGCTGATACAGGAAAGCTTAAAGCAGAGGCTGGACCCGGAAAATAAGAGACAGGCAAAGGCGAATGATTCCTATTATATGCTGAAAAAAACACCCACACCGACGGTAATTGTGGAGTGTGGGTTTTTGAGTAATGCCGAGGAAGCCGGTCTGTTATGTGAGGAAGCATATCAGGAACAGGTTGCCTGGGCCATTGCCATGGGCGTCATGCAGTATCTGAATCAGTAGGTCCAGGAATAACGCTCATAAGCATTAATGATCTTCGTGTGATTGTAGTCAATGATACGGGGGATATTTACTCCGTAATTCAAATGTACGTGGCCGTGTACCATATATTTGGGCTGATAGGTATCCAATAGATCCACAAATGCTTTAAACCCGCGATGGGCAAAAGAATCCCAGTCGCCGAGCCGGTAGGCTGGCGAATGGGTCAGAAGGATGTCAAATCCGCCATGTTTACGCAGCTGCAGGGTAAGACGGCGGATACGGCGCTGCATAGCGCGCTCCGTATACATATATTTACCGTCCCGGTAACGTATCGAACCGCCCAGTCCCAGAATACGTATCCCCTCATGGACATAGATTTTGTCATCGATGCAGATGCAGCCATCAGGGTCCGGGTTTTTGTAGTTGTCATCGTGGTTTCCGTGTACATACAGCAACGGCAGATTTGTACAGGTAACCAGAAATGACAGATAGTTAGGATCCAGATCTCCGCAGGAGAGCAACAGATCCGTATTTGTGATCTTATTAGAATTATAGTGATCCCATAGCGCTTTGGATTCCGTATCTGACACGGCCATTATATTCATTCAGGTGTATCCTCCTTGTTTGTACCGCGAAGTTTAACAACTTTGCGGGCTTCCTCCATCAGTTCTTCGATTGCCGGAATGCGTCCGATTATATTATCGCAGAGCCAGTTCATAGTAATGATCTCCTGCAGGGACATCGGTTTGTCAGGGGTTCCGTGGGTATTACCATCCTGGTCGCGGATGACGCTGGCAAATGGATGGAAATCCCAGTTGCAGATGGCATTGCGAACGGTCTCAAGGAGGCGGCGGGTACCGTAGTCAATGCTGGCGGACCAGATCATGTCGATCACACCGGCAGACATACCCCACCAGTAATTCAGGGCTTTTTCTCCGTCTGTCCGGGTCTCTCTCTGCCAGTTCCCATTATGGATACTCCGAATGATACGTTCATAGTATTTTCCCCAGTGCCATACCGGGCAGGCAAGGTTTACCGGGGGTTCTCCGTCGATACGGTAAAGACCGAACTGACGGGAAGCTCTTTTGGGAGTGATCATATCCTGGTTGGAGATCAGGCTGACGCCCATGTTCAAAAACTTTTCGGTTAAATTGATTCCCTGATTTTCCCGGGCAGTAGACCATTCCAGGTATACTTTGGCTCTCGGGTTTACCATTTTCACGCCCAGAGCAAAAGCGTTGATATTTGCGGTCATACCGTAGATTGGATAATCTGCAATATAACCGATTTTATCAGAAGTAGTCATGATACCTGCCAGCATACCGTTTAAGAATTTTGCCTCATACATTCTTCCGTAATAGGTGCGGATATATTTGTGAGGGGTATTCAGGGAGCAGTTTAAGATCTTAATATCCTGATGTTGGATAGCAGTCTTTAAGCTGGCATCCAGAAATTCCGGTGTAGTGGTAAAGATAATCTCACAGCCCTTATCAATGGCATCTTCTATCGTCCGAATCGCCTGTTCCGTGCCGGAAATATTGTTGTACACTACGGTTGTGATCGTGTCAGGAAACTGATCTTCTAAATATATGCGTCCAAGCTCATGTCCGTAAGTCCAACTGGAGGTTTCCGCAGACTTTGCATGTATAAAAGCAATCTTATAGCAGGGGGCTTCCTTAACCGGCGGCAGAATACGGTTCAAAAAGTTTTTCTTTGGCTCTGCGTCCGGAACGGGATCGAGCTTTAAGTCAACCTCTTTATTGTTTTCCACAAGAAGTATTTCGTTCCATATCTTTTCCAGATTTTTTTGAATCTGATCCGGTGTTTCCGAAGTGAGCTGCCGATAGCTGAACAATTCCAGATAGATCAGCATGGCATCGGCGGCAGTAATATTCAGTTCCCCCTTCTCAAGTGTTTCAAATGCACTGGAAAAACGGGCGTAAGCAGAGCGGAAGTCGACACGTTCTTCCGGTGTCCAGCGCTCGTATTTCCGTTTTCCTACAAGCTCTGTCAGATAATGGTAACTGCCTTCCTTTGAGAAAATAACATAGTTAATGCTGGTGGCATTGTAAAAATCCAGATATTCATAGTAAATACGGATCTCAGGATCATCTTTGCGGACCGGAAGAAGTCTGGTCACATATCCGGGGATGCTGTCAGCTTCACAGAATTTCAGCACGCTGACCCGCTTATTTCCCTCCTGAACATAATATTTGTTCAGATATTCATAGGCCTTGATCGGTTCGCGGATGCCCTCGCTGATATGGGAATTGCACAGATATACCCATTTTGAGGAAAATTCGGAGCCCTCCTCCAGCATAGGCATAAAGTTTGGTGCGAAGGCAGCGGCACGGCCTTCTGTTTTGGTTCCAACGATGAGCTCTGTCGGTATATCTATGAGTCCGAGGGGCACTTCGCCCAGTATTTCCGTATCTTTTATGATCTCATCCAGGACAGGAAGCGTCCTGGGATGTTTTTTCACTGTGTTATTCTGAATTGCTTTTTTGCCAAGTTTGACTGCGGCACGATATTTTTCGTAATTCATAATATTCACACCCTTTCTGGCGATGTGTTGATGTCGTATTGTTTTCATTTTTTTAATAAGCTATTCAATTCAGCTAATAAGATAGCATGGTTGGGAATGGCTTGCAAGTATTTCAATTTTATTTCGTTAAGAGAATTTTATATTTTTGTGACGGCGGGAAGAAATGATTTGCTGTCAGGCTGTTCTGTGTTATAATCTTATGCATGGAAACAATTGTAAAAAAAATAAAACGAGATAATATTGATAAAAATATAATAAAAGAAGCAGGGAAACTGATCAGAGCAGGAGAGCTGGTGGCATTTCCTACGGAGACTGTGTATGGACTGGGAGCGGATGCGCTGCTGGCAGAGGGTTCTAAAAAAATATACGCAGCTAAGGGACGTCCGTCGGACAATCCTCTGATCGTTCATATTGCAGATGTTTCGTCTTTGGAGAAGATCACGCAGGATATTCCGCGGGAGGCGGAGCTTTTGGCGGAGGCGTTCTGGCCGGGACCTTTAACCATGATCTTTCGGAAAAGCGATGTGGTTCCTTATGAGACGACTGGCGGAATGGATACCGTGGCAGTGCGTATGCCCGAGGATCCGGTGGCGTTGGCCCTGATCCGTGAGGGAGGCGGTTATATTGCCGCACCCAGTGCAAATACCTCCGGCCGTCCAAGTCCTACGCTGGCAGAACATGTATATGAGGATCTGAAGGGACAGATCCCTCTGATTTTGGATGGCGGTGCGGTAGGCATTGGGCTGGAGTCCACGATTGTGGACTTGAGTGCAGATGTTCCGATGATATTAAGACCGGGATACATTACAAAGGAGATGCTTGAGACGGTTATTGGAGAAGTGCGGGTGGATCCGGGATTGATCGCAGCAGATTCCGATCTGCGCCCCAAGGCGCCGGGCATGAAATATAAGCATTATGCGCCGAAGGCTCAAATGATATTGGTCAGTGGACAGACAGAGACTGTTGCCGCCAGGATCAATGAAATGGTAAAGGCGGATATGCTGAAAGGAAAAAAAGCCGGTATCATTGGCAGTGATGAGACGATCATGCAGTATGAGGGGGCGGTTGTGAAAAGTATTGGCAGCCGGCGGGATGAAGATGCGATTGCTCGTCATCTGTATAGGATTCTGAGGGAGTTTGATGAGCTGGATGTGGATATTATTTATTCTGAATGTTTTGCGACGCCCCGTATTGGGCAGGCAATCATGAACCGGCTTTTAAAAGCAGCCGGACATCATATCATAGAGGTATAGAGGTGGTATATGAAAACATTTAACAGGATTGTATTTGTCGCGGAGAGCGGAACCTGCCGTGCACCTATGGCGATGGAGCTGCTTCGGGGACAGGTTTTATGGCACCGGCCTGAGATTTTGGCACGGGGCCTGGTAGTATTATTTCCGGAACCGCTGAATCAGAAGGCGGAGGCCGTTATGATCAGCAACAGCATTAAGCTGGAAGGCTATATGTCATCTCCGTTGACAGAGGATGATTTTTCTGAGGATACGCTGGTCATAGCCATCAATTCCGATATTAAGGAAAAGATATTAGTCAAGTTCCCGGAAGCGCCAAATGTATATTTTTTAACTGAGATCACGGGAAATGAATTGGAGATCATGGACCCCTACGGCGGCGATCTGGTCAGCTATGGTCTGTGCTTTGAGTCAATGGTAAAGCCGATAAAAACATTGGCTGTGATGCTGAATAAGAACAGCCTTTTGGATGAGGAGACATAAACGATGAGTGGAAAAAGAGCGGATTACATTTCATGGGATGAATATTTTATGGGTGTGGCAAAGCTGTCTGCCATGCGTTCAAAGGATCCAAACACGCAGGTAGGGGCATGTATTGTCAGTGAAGACAATAAGATTTTGTCCATGGGATATAACGGGTTTCCCATTGGCTGTTCCGATGATGATTTTCCGTGGAACAGAGAGGGAGAGCCATTAGATAACAAGTATTTCTATACGACGCACAGTGAACTGAATGCGATTTTAAATTACCGGGGCGGCAGTCTGGACGGGGCAAAGCTGTATGTTTCCCTGTTCCCGTGTAATGAGTGTGCGAAGGCGATTATTCAAAGTGGTATAAAGACGGTGGTTTATGCAGAGGATAAGTATGAAAATACGGCTTCCGTTATTGCATCCAAGCGGATGCTCCGGGCATCCGGGGTAAAGCTGGTGCGCTATGAACATACCGGAAGAAGGATAGAGATCGAGCTGTAAAGAGTAAAACAGCAGTAATAAATGTTCTATATAAAAATAAGGTTTTAAGAAGGTTAAAATATGAATGTTTTACTGGATCTGTATGTGACATTTTTCAGAATAGGTATTATGACTTTTGGGGGCGGCTATGCAATGCTGCCGCTTTTGCAGGCAGAGGTTGTGGAAAAGCATAGGTGGGCTACGGAGAAAGAGCTGCTGAATTATTTTGCAGTGGGACAGTGTACGCCGGGTATCATCGCTGTAAATACCGCTACTTTTATCGGATATAAGCGGGGAAAAATACCGGGAGGCATCCTCGCCACGTTGGGAGTGGTTTCGCCGTCTATCGTTATCATACTGGTCATTGCAGGGATCTTAAATCAGTTTGCGGATAATGTCTGGGTCGGTCATGCATTTGCAGGTATCCGCGTGGCGGTATGTGCCCTTGTGCTGAAGTCTATCATTGGGCTGTGGAAAAATGGTATTAAAAATAAGGCCGGAATCCTCCTGTTTCTTCTGGCATTTGTTCTGATTGCTTTTGTAGGAGTATCAAGCGTGTGGATCGTCATCTTTACCATCGTGCTGGGACTTGTCCTTCAGGTGGGCAGAGAGCGCAAAAATGAAGCCGGTGCAAAGGATGGTGGGAAACGGTCATGATCTATTTACAGCTATTCTTAGAATTTTGCAAAACGGGGTTGTTTGCGATTGGCGGGGGACTTGCCACACTGCCGTTTTTGTATGAGCTGGCGGATAAGTATAACTGGTACACGACGCATATGTTGGCGGATATGATAGCGATTTCTGAGTCTACACCGGGAGCCATCGGCATCAATATGTCGACTTATGCCGGATATAACGCCGGAGGGATCCTGGGCGGAATCATCGCTACGCTTTCCCTGACCTTTCCGTCTATCGTTATCATTATCATAGTGGCGCAGATTTTGGAAAAATTTAATGAAAATAAGTATGTGCAGTCCGTATTTTCCGTATTAAGACCGCTGGTAGTTGGATTAATCAGCGCTGCAAGCTATCAGATCTTTAAGATCAGTGTGATTCATGCGGATACTTATGCAGAGACGGGCGAACTGTCCACACTGTTTGATATAAAGGCGGGTATCCTGTTTTTGGCATTGTTCCTGTTAGTCATGAAGTGGAAGAAGCACCCCATTGTATTTATCGGTATCGGTGCGGCCGCAGGTATTATCCTTCGGATGTAGCTGTTTCTCATAGGGAAACGCTTATTTGGCAAACAGGTATCAAAAAAATGTGATTTGTGTTATACTATGTTATGTAGAGTAATGAATCTGTTTGGAAAGGGGGCTTTTACGATGAAAACAAATCGAATCATTACAATAGGACGACAGTTTGGAAGCGGCGGAAGAGAAGTGGGACAGAAGCTGGCGCAGCGTTTGGAGATTCCCTGTTACGATAAGGAACTGCTGCAGCGTGCGGCAAAGGAGAGCGGCTTGTCTGAGGCTGTGATCAAAAACTATGATGAACGACCGAGAAGTCTTCTTTTTACGGCAGCCACAGATCCCTATGCATTTGGTCTGCTCAGTGCAGGTGTGGATGAGAGTGTAGAAAATAAAGCTCTGAATGCGGCTATGAAAGCAATCTGGAAGATTGAAAAGGAAGGGCCTTGCGTCATTATCGGAAGGGCTGCTGACTATTTTTTGAAGAATCAGGAGGATGCATTGAAGGTATTTGTCTATGCACCTTTGGAGACCCGCATCAAAACGATCATGGAGCGGGAGAAGCTGTCGGAGGATAAGGCGAGAAAGCTGATCTTACAGACGGATAAGAGACGGGCGGCCTACTACAATTTCTATACGATGAAGCAGTGGGGCGATATGGCAAGCTATGACGTGTGTATCAACAGTGAGATGAACGGAATTGATGGAACTGTCGATATCCTGGAAAGAATAGCATCGAGATAGGATAACAGGACAAAATATTTTGTCCTGTTATAATTTTTCTAAGGCAAACAGAGCTGCGCCCAGCGCACCTACGATCTCCGGTTCCTCATAGATGAAAAGTTTTTCCGTCAGACGTTCTTCCAGCACCTGGACGACGCCGGTGTTTTTTGCCACGCCGCCTGTCATCATACAAGTGCCTTCGATGCCTACGCGTTTTAGCAGAGACAGCGCTTTGCCGGCAATGGCTTTGTGTATTCCGTGTACGATATCAGCCTTCTCCTTGTTTTGAGCGATCAGCGATATGACTTCGGATTCGGCAAAGACAGAGCACATACTGCTGATCTCAATATCTTCCTTCCAGTGCGCAGAGATTGGACCCAGTTCATCCGTGGACAGCTCCAGAGTCCGGGCCATCATTTCGAGGAAACGTCCGGTTCCCGCAGCACATTTATCATTCATGACGAAGTCCGTGACTTCGCCATTTTCATTTAAGCGGATGGCTTTGGAGTCCTGTCCGCCGATATCCAGAATGGTGCGTACCGTTGGATTTAAAAAGTGCGCTCCTTTGCCATGACAGCTTATTTCCGTTACGTTACTGTCGGCGAAGGGAATGCTGACACGACCGTATCCTGTGGACACGATACAGGAAATATCCTCACGGGTCAGACCGGCCCGCTCCAGTATTTCTTTTACGATTCTATCCGCGCTTTCCGCACTTTTGGCTCCGGTGCGGATGACAGCGAAGGATTTGATCGCCTTTGATTCATCTAAAATGACAGCATTGGTTGAGGTGGAACCGCTGTCGATGCCAAGTACATACATATGTCCGTTCTCCGTTATTTTTCTTTGATATGGGGCAGAGGTAATGCCTTTTGCCTGCCGTAAGGATTCTAAAAATGCTTCGATGCGGGTGCGTATCTGCCCGCTGCACTGTCGGGTGGCGTCGGTTTCCACAAGCACGAGAGGGAGGTTTTTTTTCTCCCGAAGCATCTGGTATTCATAGGAATAAACATCGCAAAATTGAATGGTATGATAGATGATGCCATCGACCCTGTCTTTATAGCTGTCTATAAACTGACTTCGTTGGTCGGCTTCCATCATGCGCATACAGGGGATTTGTCCGAGCAGAGCTTTTGCATAGCTGCCCAGGATCTGGCCTTCATCCAACTGAAAGGATCGGTTCAGCCCCGTGCAGGTCAGATCAAATACCACATCGGCTCCCATATTTTCCAGAAGGTTTCGGATATCATTACCGGGGCGGGCGCCTGCCAGACCGATGTGGAGATCATACTTCTGAGCAGGTGCGGATTTCAGACCTGCGAGATCCCTTTTCCAGCAAACAGTATCGAAAAGCTCCTTTTCGTTAAATGGAAGTGAGGGCGCGCAAAGTGATTCACAGTATTTTTCATAGGCAGAGATCATCTTTCGGATCTGTTTTTCATACAGACTGGCGGAAAAATCATTGACCTTGCGGGGAAGATCCAGCAGATAGAAAAATTTTCCGGGAAAACGCCGGATCAGGGTATCATAGAGACGGCGGATGCTGTCGCAGCAGGTGGTCAGTATGACGCCTTCATAGTCTTTTTCCACGATATCTTCCAGTACGGCTTTGGAAAAGGAACACATGTTGGCATGCATCCATGTATCCGCCTGGCTGAAATTGGTTACTGCGGGTTCGATTCTTTGTATTTCCACTCCCATAGCTTCAAATACTTCAATGGGGGTATATTTGCAGACATAGCCCAGCATAAAAATACTCCTTTCCTGAACGTTCGTATTGTCTTTCCTGATAGTAAATATGACAGGAACCCCTTTGTGAGTCTTTACATATCTGTCTGTTTTAGCAGCTCAAGAAATGCTTCCAGCCGGGTTTTGATCTGACCGTCATGGCTGTTTCGTCTGTCCATGCCATCTCCATCCAGACTCAGGAAGGGCATTCCGATCTCCTGCATTTTTTCTTTTAATAACATGACGCCGCCGGAGGATTGCTTACATCCCCAATGGCAGAAATTTATGACGCCATCTGCATGAAGATCTGCGGCAAAATGGGCTGCCAAGTCAGCTTTTCGTTGAAAAGAACCGTTATATAGATTGCAGAGCATTTTTTCTGCCAGCGCCTCAATGGGGCGGCTGGAATCCAGGGTCTCCATATAATCAAGATTCAGCTCTGTGGTCAGAAGCTGGTAGTCATCATTGAGGTTAAAGTATTGCTGCAGTGTTTCCTGATAATAAGGGTACAGATGAATCCACAGAAGCTTTTTGCCGTGAAAATCAGGCGTCTGCTGAACCTCTTCATAGAGCTGCCGGAAGAAGGTCAGCATTTCCGGCGTGCCGATGGTCAAATGGGTGGCAAACAGCATGAACATCTGCAAGGTCAGCGTGCTGGGGTAATCCTTGCCGGAGGAGACCTTTAAAAATTTCAGGTAATATTCCTTTGACTTGTTTTCCCGATCCAGTATTCCGGAAAGCTTGTTCAGATCCATCTTTTTCCCGAACAATTCTTCCAGCATGTGAATCATTTCCGTCATCTGTCCGGTAACATAATGAAGGGCGTCCTCAGAATATTCATTTGGAATATCCAGCATATAGCAGGGAACATGATGCTTGTCTGCCAGATGGCGAAAGGTATTTACATTGCCGTCGCAGATCATGGAGGTCGTTGTGGCAAATGCTGCCGGTGGTATGATACCGGAATCGATAGCTCCGATAAATGTTTTATGATAGGAGCAGAGCGTAGCTGCGATTCCCTCGTTTTCTGCATAGTCGATCAGAGAGTCCTCTATATAGAATCCGGACAGATAGGAGGATACCGCTTCGGCGGACAGACAATACAGGTCAAAGCATTGCAGCAGCTCCACAGGGGTAAAAATATTGACCCATGCCGTGTGCTCCGGGTGCTGCAAAGCTTCCAATACATTGCCAATGGCATAATGATTTAAATATTGATAAGCCTGCGGGATTCTTTTGTCCAAAAAATGAGCCGTTCGGAATTTTTCCAGATGAAGCCCGGTCTTTATCATGCGAAATGCCGCTGTTTTATGATTGAACGCAATTTTTTTTACAAAATTACCGTAGGTTTTTGCTGCTGGCATAGTAGATCCTTTCCGTCTGTAAAATCATGATGAAAATTTTGCATCTATCAGTATGCATTTTTACTGAGAAGAGTGTAACATAAAAAATACACACAGTCAAAAAAGCAGGTCAGGACTTCCATGAAGGACTGGAAACGTGTATACTGAAAAGGGGATCGGAGAATAATGACCAGTGGGGAGAATACCGGTTTATTATGAACAGAGGAAATCATTGTGTTATGAAAATTTTACGGAAAATAGTGACAGGTATGATTGTGTGCGGGCTTATGCTGACGCTGATTCTGCCTGCATTTGCCAGTGGTTCGTACGAAACGGCGGATAAGAATCGTCAGGTAGATATTTTATTTACCCATGACGTGCATTCTCATCTGGAGTCGTTTAAAACTTATTTCGAGAATGAAGAACAGGAAGTCGGGGGCATGGCCCGCATGATGACGATCATCTGCAAGCAGAGGGAAAAAAATCCGGATACGCTGCTGATCGATGGCGGAGATTTTTCCATGGGAACCGTCTATCAGTTATTGTACGAGGATGAGGCGCCGGAGCTTAGAATGTTCGGCATGTTGGGATATGATGCAACAACGTTGGGAAATCATGAGTTTGATTATCGGTCCGAGGAACTTGCGAATATGCTGAACAGCGCAGTTAGAAGCGGAGATGAACTGCCGGCATTTGTGTTGTGCAATGTGAAATGGCCGGAGGAGCTTAACGCTGAACAGCGGCTGCTGAAGCGTGCTTTTGACCGATATGGAATCGAACCATATACTATCGTAAAAAAAGGAGATGTGAAGATTGCGCTGATCGGGGTCTTCGGCAAGGATGCATTGACTTGCGTGCCTGACTGCCCACTGGAATTTGAAGATCCCGTCAGCGCAGTAAAGCGGACGGTAAAAGAGATCAAAGAGAATGAAGATGCGGATATGATTGTTTGTCTGTCCCACAGCGGAACGAGAAAGAATCCTGAAAAGTCAGAGGATGAAATACTGGCAAAGGAAGTGCCGGAGCTGGATCTGATATTAAGCGCACATTCCCATACAGTGCTGGAACAGCCCATTATACATGGGAATACAGCTATTGTATCCTGTGGGGAATACGGCGCCAGGATGGGACAGTTATCCATGGAACAGACGGAAGACGGCAGATGGAAGGTATCGGAGTATGCATTGGTGTCATTGACGAAGGAAGTGCCGCAAAATCGGGATGTACAAGAGAAGCTGGCGTATTTTTCGGCTTTGATTGATGAAAATTACTTAAGTGATTACGGATATACAAAGGATATGGTGTTGGCGGAAAATGATTATGATTTTGCCTCCGTAAAAAATCTGTATTCCATGAAAAGGGAACATAACCTGTCAAATCTGATCTCAGATGCTTTTTTCTATGCGGCATCGGAGCTTTCGGACCGCGACATACCGGTGGATGTGGCGGTGGTGCCCAGCGGCTGCGTCCGGGATACGCTGGTAAGGGGCTCGATCACGGTGGCAGATGTATTTAAAACATATTCTCTGGGCATCGGAGCAGACGGTAAAGCGGGGTATCCTCTGATAGGAGTCTATTTGACGGGGGATGAGCTTCGCGCCGCAGCAGAGATCGATGCGTCCATATCTGACTTTATGAACTCCGCCAGACTTTATGCCAGTGGATTATCCTATGAATATAATCCGAACCGAATGATCTTAAATAAGATCACGAAGGTAAAGATGGACATTCAGGAGCCGATTCCTTATCTGGATGAGGATGAGACAGATTATGAGGAACTGGATAATGACAGGCTTTACTATGTGGTAGCAGATCTGTATACCGGACAGATGCTGGCGGCAGTGGAAAAAAGGTCTTATGGAATCATTTCCATTAAACCAAAGGATGCCAATGGAGAACCGATAGAAAATCTGGAGGATTATATTCTTCATGATCAGGATGGAAAAGAGATCAAAGCATGGACGGCCATTGCAGACTATATGAAAGTATTTCCAAAGGAAGACGGAAAGACAGTAGTGCCGGATTACTATGCACAGCTTCATGGCAGAAAGCTGGTGGAAGACAGTAAAGCGTTGAAGGATCTGCTGAAGCATCCCAGCAAATATGCGGTAATCATCTGTCTGATCGCAGTGATGGCGGCCGTGATCATCATTCTCATTGTGAGAGGGATCATCCGTCTGTTTCGGAGAAAGCTCCGGAGAAGGAAGGACACTGGGGAATCAGGCGTTGAACATGAATGAGACAGAAGCAAAGGATGAAAGCCTTGTAATTTAAGGAAGGAAATGTATCAAGATGGAAAACAGAGTGGCAATTATTGCAATCGTGGTGGAGAATGAAAACAGTGTGGGGGAGTTGAATCAACTGCTGCATCAGTTTTCAAATTATATTATAGGAAGAATGGGAATCCCCTATCAGAAACGGGAGGTTTCCCTGATCAGTGTGGCAATCGATGCACCGGCGGATGTGATCAGTACCCTGGCGGGAAAACTGGGGATGCTTAAAGGAATCACTGCAAAAGCGGTGTATTCAAAAATGCCCGAATCGGAAGAGTAAGTTTAGAGTTTTTTTCATACTTTCCACATGGACATGAAAGAAGGGCTATGATATGATTTTAGCTATAAAATAACAAAGAAAAGGCAGGAATAAAAATGAGTCCACAGGATACAGTAGAACGGGTTTTAAAGGATATACATGTAATGTTTTCAAAGTGCGAAAGTTATGCGGGCAGACCGGATCAGGTCATTGTGGACCGTAAGCGTTTTCTTGAGCTTTTAGACCGGTTGAACCGGAGTATTTTTGACATGATGGAAGCGTATGAGCACACGCGGGAGAGCCGTACCAGGGCGGAGCTGGCATTCCAGCATAAGGGCCAGGAGATGATAGACGACGCATCTCAAAAAGCAGATGATGTCTATGCGGCTTCTGTCATTTACACAGCCAATATGCTTGGTCAGGTACAGGCGTTGATCGATGAGGCAAATGAGTCCATGAATGATGTATTCCGCAGCTTTAAGCGTGAGCTTAGAAATCAAAAGGAGATCATCAAGAGTAATGAAATGGAGCTGGAGTCTCAGCTTCACGACATGGCTGACGCAAAGGTATACCAGAGTATGCTGGAAGATATTCGCAGAGATCAGCGTAAGCAGGATACAAAGGAACGGTCAGAGCGTGAAGGACGCAGGTCAGACCGGGCAAAGCCTTATGGCAAGGGCAGAATCTATACCCCTGCGGTATCCGCAGATATCAAGATAAATGAAGCGTATTTTGAAAAAACAGGCATTTCCGCAGAAGATGCCAAGTCCGGATATGTACCTTCTCCGGCGCCGCTGACAGCAGAAAAGCCGGAAGTAAAAGTGAATCTGAATGCAGAATACTTTAAGCGAAAGGCGGCTCTGGAAGCAGAGGCAAAGGCAGCGAAGGAGGCGGCGGAAAAAGAGGATGAAACGGCGGAAGAGACGGAACCTGCGAAAGCAGCGGAGGATGTATTGGAAACAGAGGCAGGAATTGCAATAGATCCGGAGGAAACGGCATATGAACCGGCTGCGGAGAGAGGTACCGGCAGACGGGAGGTACCTGCCTGGAAGGAGCGGATGAAGGTACTGTTCAATGAAATCGCACCTAAAGACATCAATGAGAAGTAGTCTTAAAAAAGAATTAAGAAAATAAATATTCCCCTCACTATTTTTGCCTGTTACAATTAGGATAGTGGGGGGATTCCTTCTTTTTTACTTGCAATATGTGAAAAAGGTGGGAAGCAGATGACGAAATGCTCCCAAAATGCATAAGAAAGGCAGGAAAGATGGTATGAAAAATATACTTGTGTGTGATGATGATAAATCTATCGTGGAATCCATTGAGATATATTTGCAGCAGGAAGGTTATCATGTAATAAAGGCGTATGACGGAGTACAGGCGCTGAATCTGGTCAAGCAGGAGGAGGTACATCTGATCATTATGGATGTGATGATGCCGAAACTGGACGGCATTCGCGCTACGCTTCGGATTCGGGAGGAAAGCAATATTCCGATCATTATCCTATCTGCAAAAACGGAGGATGCGGACAAGATACTGGGCTTGAATGTCGGTGCGGATGATTATGTGTCAAAGCCCTTTAATCCGCTGGAGCTGGTAGCAAGAGTAAATTCTCAGATCCGCAGATTTACAAAGCTTGGAAATGTAGCGGAGGAAGAGCAGCAGCATATATACAGCGCCGGCGGTTTACAGATGAACGATGATCTGAAGGAAGTGACCGTAGACGGGAATTTTGTAAAGCTGACGCCTATCGAGTACAACATTTTGCTGCTCCTTGTAAAAAATCAGGGAAAAGTATTTTCTATCAATCAGATCTATGAAAGCATCTGGAATGAGGAAGCGATCGGAGCGGACAATACGGTAGCAGTGCATATCAGACATATTCGTGAAAAAATAGAGATCAATCCAAAGGAACCGAGATATTTAAAGGTTGTCTGGGGCGTTGGATATAAAATAGAGAAAGATATTCCGAGGTAGCCTATGAATACAGGAAGAAAGCGATATTCTACACTTGTAAAATCTATTTTGTTTGCATTGCAGAGCATCTTTGCCATTTCTCTGGCTGTATTTGTGGCGCTTTTACAGAGCTGTGTCAATCAGAATATGTTGAATCTGGGGGATCTAAGCAACTCTTCCTTTGTGGACTCAGGATATTTTGAAAAAATCATGGATAACCAGATGCAAAATGTGCTGGACTATCTTGAACTTAGAGTGAAGCTGGAGACAGACGGCAGATATGATGAACAAAAAGCTGCGGAACAAAAGATCGAAGAAGATGAGATCAATCTTTATAAAAAGTATGTGAACCAGTATGAAAATGGCAGTACCAATCTGTATTACTGGCTTGGGAGCCGGCAGGAAGGGTGTCTCTATTCTAATATGGAAAAGCAGGACGGCGGGAAATCCTTTCAGGATCTGAAACGGCAGCAGGTGGATGAAGAGGAAGCCTGGGAGCTGGCGCAGACATTTGGCAAATATTTATATTTTGACAGTGAATCCTTTTATTTTGACAGTAATATCGGCGGAATTGAACGATCCTATTACCGAAATATGAAGACATACAGCGAGCTGACGGACGGGAAGCTGATCCTGATCGTTGCCGTAGACCAGGCATTTCCTTTTGAAGATGATTTTCCTATTGCACAGAAAGAGTTTAATAAATTGTATCCCTGGGCAAAGCTGAGCGTGATCTTTATCGTGTTCAGCGGTATCGGCTGGCTGTTCTGTCTGTGTTATCTGACAGTAACGGCAGGGCGCAGGGAGCATGACCGCGAGGTACACATTTTTTCTTTTGATAAGATAAAGACAGAAGCTTGCGGAGCCTTGCTGATCATTGCAGAGGCGGGCGTTGCGGAGCTGGCTTTCAGGGCAAGCCGTCAGCAATATGAAACACCGGGGAAAATGATCGTTTCCGGTACGCTGGCATTTTTAGCCAGCGTAATCTTCATGTGTTTTTATCTGAGCTTTGTGCGCAGGGTAAAAGCAGATATATTCTGGAATAACAGTTTGATACACTGGTTTGGGCAGGGCTTTCGGCAGTTTTTCAAAGAACGGTATATGTCGGGCAAAATGGTGGCGGGATATTGGATCGCAGTGGCGGCCTGCCTGTTATTGGCATTTTTAGCATTTGGCGGCGGCGTGATATGGGCATATGTGCTGATCGTTATTATCGTTGTCGGAGTGTTTGTGTATTTTTCCCGTTGGGAGGCGAATCGAAAGAAGATACAGGATGGTATTCGGCGGATCACGGAGGGAGAGCTGGATTATAAACTGGATCTAAAAGAGTTTAACGGCGGAGAAAAGATTTTGGCAGAAGGCATCAATCATATTGCCGAAGGCCTTGCAAATGCCACCAGTGAAAGCGTTCGGGATGAGCGCATGAAGGCAAATATGATCACAAATGTGTCCCATGACTTAAAGACGCCTTTGACCGCTATCATCAATTATGTGGGATTGCTGAAGCGGGAAGAGATCGAAAATGAAAATGCCAGACAGTATATAGAGGTGCTGGATCAAAAAGCGATGAGGCTGAAATCGCTGATGGAGGATCTGGTGGAGGTATCCAGGATTTCGTCAGGAAATATTTCTCTGCAGATGGATGAGATCGATCTGGTAGAGCTGGTGCGCCAAACCGGAGGAGAATTTAACGAACGGCTGGAAGAAAAGGAACTGACTGTGATCAGCAAGTTCCCCAATGAACCGATGATGATTTATGCGGATGGGCGTCAGACCTGGAGAATCATCGGAAATCTGTACAGCAATGTGGCAAAATATGCGATGCCAAATACAAGGGTCTATGTAGAGATCGCAAAGGAAAGAAATCACGTTGTCTTTTCCGTAAAAAATATTTCGGATGAGCTGGTCTCTGTTCCCGCCAATGACCTGACAGAACGTTTTGTCCGCGGAGATAAAGCAAGAACTACGGAGGGAAGCGGATTGGGATTATCCATTGCAAAAACGCTGACGGAGCTGATGAATGGTATTTTCAGTGTCAGCATGGATGCGGATCTGTTCTGCGTAGAAGTGAAATTTTTGCTTTTGAGATAAGAAACAAACCGGCATTTGCCGCTGCAAAGGATCATTTTTCAATAAAAATTGCCTTCCCGGGAAATAATCAGTTGATTTTTAGCGGGAAGGCATTATAATTATTTGTATGAATCGACGGCGATTTCGTGTGATATCTCCGTCGTTTTTTTCTATGAGGATATAAAAGATAACAGGAGGACTACAAATGGTTAAACTGTATGACAAAGGCATTTACCTTGTAAACGGAACTGAAATCGTGGAAGACAATCAGGATGCGTCTGCGGTTCTGGCTGCCAAAACAGGTACGGCGCCTTCCAAAGAGGAAGCGGCTGCCGGTACAATGGCTTATTCTATTTTAAAAGAGCATAATACATCGGGAAATATGGACAAGCTGAAGATTAAATTTGACAAGCTTACTTCTCATGATATTACTTTCGTAGGTATTATTCAGACCGCCCGGGCTTCAGGTCTGGAGAAATTTCCGATTCCGTATGTATTGACAAACTGCCACAACAGTCTGTGTGCGGTAGGCGGTACGATCAATGAGGATGACCACATGTTTGGTCTGACTTGTGCGAAAAAATATGGCGGCGTGTATGTTCCGCCTCATCAGGCAGTTATCCATCAGTTTGCAAGAGAGATGCTTGCAG
>CAZLZX010000007.1:0-26255 GCA_964564095.1 uncultured Eubacterium sp.
AGTCCGTGATGTCCCATCCCAGCATATTATCGCGGATCTCGTCATATTCATGATTTTTGTCTTCCCAGTCTTGGGGCGTCCATTTACAGAAAGGCGGGATCTCAAAACCGTGTTTTTGGATCATAGCTTCCATTTCTTTGATTGCAGCATTAATTTCAGAACGTTTCATTTCTTTTCCTCCACAAATTCGTATTATTTTGCATACCCTGCGTTGTAAAAAATATTGTAAAACTTCTTTTCGAGCACGATTATAAAATATCCCAAATACTTTGTCAATTTTACAAAATGCCAAAATAGCGACCGGGAGAGTGAAAAAATATGAATACTGTATACTGGGAATACGAAATGCAGAAAAAGTGCCAAAAAAATAATTATTTCACGAAAAAATAGCGTTTCATTTTGTGCAACTTTATACAAAATGTAATGCATGTCGGGAAAGGTATTGACTTTTTGGCAAAATGACTTAAAATTAGATTATCCAATTAGTACAGTTTTTGCTTTTAAAACAGAAATTTATCCGTTAAATTCACGAATAGGGAATTTTGGAGAAAATAGGCTGATTTTTAGGCAATAGCTGACGGGTACATAATGTTTAATAAGGAGGAACAAACATGAAAATGAGCACAATCATGAAAAAAGGTATCGCCTTAGGCCTTGTCGGCGCAATGGCATTTGCCCTTGCGGCATGCGGCGGCGGCGATACTGAGCAGTCATCTGGCGCGGATGAGAGCCAGTCTTCAAGCGGTGGAACAACCATCGAATTCCAGCAGTGGTGGGCTGATGAGCTTCCGGACGGCTACATGGATGAGATTTGCGCTAACTTTGAAGATGAGACAGGAATCCACGTAGAGCTGCTGACAGCTCCATGGGCTGACACAAAGACGGCCATCACATCCGGAGCGGCTACAGGTACGGTTGCTGACATCATTGCGGTTGACAGCGCTTGGCTGGTTGACTTTGCTGATCAGGGCATCATCACAAACTTATCTGATTTATTTGCAGAGACAGGATTTGACACAAGCGTTCTGGCAGATCAGTGGCAGGTAGACGGTTCTACGTATGCCATTCCGCTCCTGAACTTCGGTTATCCGCTGTATGTGAATATGGATATTTTAGAGGCGTCCGGCGTTGAGGCTATTCCTACAACCTGGACAGAGCTGCAGGATGCCTGCAAGAAGATCACGGCAGCAGGATATGAAGCATTCCCGATCAACCTTGGTACAAAGAGCCCGAATGGTATCTGTAACGTAGTAATGGGTATGGCTTCTGCATCAGGTATCACAATGAAATCTGAAGATGGAACTTATAACTTTGCAGAAAATGCAGACCTGAAAGAATACTTAGAGTTTGTAAAAGCTCTCTGGGATGACGGTTCCGTAGCATCTGGCGCTACTTCCCTGGAAGAGTCTGAAATGACATCCAACTTTACCGCAGGTAATTACGCTTTCTGTATCGCATCCATGTCCATGCTTTCTGACTACACAGACGCAGGACTGAATGTGGAGTGCGCTAAGATTCCTGTAAAAGATGGCTATACAGGCGACAGCGGTATGTGCGTAGCAAGCTGGGCTTGCGGCATTTCCGAGAACAGTGAGAACAAAGAAGCGGCCGCTCAATTCCTTGAGTACCTGTTCAGCGCTGACGATGGCAATATCTGCGCAGACATGGCTGTACAGAAATCCGCATTCCCGTCCAGCACGGTTGCAAATCCGGATTTCAGCGCTATGCCGGATCAGTTCCAGGCAACTTATGAAGTTTATACAGAAGGATATCCGGAAAATCAGTTCATCGGAATTCCACAGACAGAAACTGTTGAGACAAACATGACGAATTATTTAGTACAATATCTCCAGGGAGATATTGACGTAGACGCACTTCTCGCAGGAATGCAGCAGGCTATTGACGACGTAAGCAAATAGACCGAATAAGTGAGTCAGATTCTAAATGGGGTTATAGATGCTCTATAACCCCATTTTTGATAAATGTATCTGAAATGGTATATTTGGGTACATTGATGAGATGGAGGTGTTTAACTATTGGTTAAGTCAAAAAAATCGAATCTTAATCGAGATGGGAGAGCGTATGGTTATTTGGCGCCAACATTGATTTTATTGATCGTGTTTCTGGTTGTCCCGATCTGCCTGGTAGTATCATACTCATTCCATAATAACGCCATTGTTGTTAAGGATCCTGTTCTGGTTGGGCTGGAAAACTATAAAACGATTTTTACAGATGCAGAATTCTGGGGCGCTATTAAACATACGGTAATCTTTGTTATTGTCAGCGTTGTTGCGCATATTTGTATTGGCATGGGATTTGCGCTTATGCTTAACAGCAAATATTTTAAGACCCGTACAAAGACGTTGTTCAGAGTAATTTATATTCTTCCGTGGGTATTTACAGCGTCTGTTATTGCTCTTTTGTGGAAACTGATCCTTCAGCCGGCAGGTATGGCGGATTTTATTTTCCAGTTTTTGCCGAACATAGACCAGACATTCAGCTGGCTTAGCGAGCAGAGCATTGCGCTGGCAGTTATTACCTTTGTAAACATCTGGTGCGGTTATCCGTTCTATATGATCAGTATCCTGGCCGGATTACAGGGAATATCTGACGATTTATATGAAAGCGCGGCGCTGGATGGGGCGACAGGATTTAAGAGCTTTATCCATATTACGATACCGCAGTTGAAACCGATTCTGATCAGTATCGCGATGCTGGATGTCATCTGGACGATCCAGTCCTTCAACGTTACCTGGATGCTGACAGGCGGCGGTCCGTTGAATTCCACAGAAACTTTGAGCGTTTACATTTATAAGCTGGCATTCCAGAGCAGTCAGTACGGACTGGCTTCCACGGCAGCGGTATTTGCGCTGATTGTCTGCGTAATTCTGGCTATATTCTATGTAAGACTGCAAAAGAAAGCGAGTGAATAATATGGTAGGATCTAATAATAAATCGACAAAAGTCATAATATCTGTTTTTTTAGTGATTGGCGCTGTTTTTGCCGCTTTTCCGGTAATTTGGATGCTTCTGTGTTCTTTCAAGACAACGGCAACGATCTTTTCATGGCCGCCGAAGTTTATTGACGACTCTTTCAACATCCAGTCTTACATTGCGGTTTTGACGGATCCGGAGAAGCTTCGCTTCTTTGCAAACAGTTATATTGTAGCTGCCTGCGTAGTTGCGATTACACTGGTAATCGGTATTCTTGCAGCATATGCATTTAGCCGTTTTAATTTCCCGGGAAAGGGAGCTATCAACTCTCTGATCGTAAGCGTGCAGGCGATTCCGCCAATCGTATTGTTAATTCCTTATATGAGCCTGATCGTATCGATGCATTTATTTAATACGTATTTTGCATTGATTCTGACATACCTGGTTACGACGCTGCCGTACTGTATCCTGATGATGACGGGTTATTTCAACTCATTATCAAAAGAGCTGGATGAAGCCGTAATGATTGACGGCGGTTCCAGATTCAGAGCGTTATGGCAGATTCTTGTTCCTATTTCATTGCCAGGCATGGTTTCCGTTGGTATGTATACGTTTATGCAGGCATGGAACGAGTATTTGTTTGCATTGGCATTGACAAAAACGAATAATATGCGTACAGTACCTATTGGTATTAACTTACTGATGGGTCAGCATGTATGGGATTGGGCGCAGATGATGGCGATGAGCGTTATCGGTTCCGTTCCGGTATTGATTCTGTTTATCTTCTTCCAGAAATACTTTATTGCAGGTATGTCTTCTGGTGGTGTAAAAGGTTAAGGTTTATAAAAAAGGGAATAAGGTATCGGGGGATATTTGATATCCAGGTAATAATGCTGGCTGGATGTTGGTTCATCCAGTCAGCAATTTTTATTTTATTTCATTTTCGGGAGGTAATTTATTATGTTAATGAACATGAAAGAACTGTTGGCGGTAGCTAACAAAAACAATTTTGCAGTACCGGCTTTTAATATCAGCGACTATAATATGTTCAATGGTATTATCGAAGCCGCAGAGGAGAAAAAGGCTCCTGTAATTATTGCAATTCATCCGGATGAATTAAGCCACACTACTACAGAGATGGTAAAAGGAATCATTGATAGAATCAATAAATCATCTGTACCCGCAGTTATTCATCTTGATCACGGCGGATCATATGAGCAGGTTATTACAGCTATTCAGGCAGGATTTACATCTGTTATGATCGATGCATCCAGCCAGCCATACGAAGGAAATGTTGCAGCATGTAAAAAAGTTGTTGAAGCAGCTCACGCTGTTAACGTATCTGTAGAAGGCGAACTGGGAACTATCGGAAATACGGATTCTGTTGAAACAACAGCTCCGGATGAGATCCTCTATACAGATCCTGAGCAGGCGAAAGATTTTATTGAGCAGACAGGAATTGACTGCCTGGCAGTAGCAATCGGAACATGCCATGGTATTTATCCAAAAGATAAAAAACCGGAACTGAGAATCGACATCCTTGATGAAATCAAGAAAATTGTTGACGCTCCGCTTGTACTTCACGGCGGTTCCTCCAACAAAGATTCTGAAATCGCAAAATCTGTTGAGCACGGTATCAATAAGATCAATATCTCCAGTGATATCAAGGTTGCTTACTATGATAAGATGCGTGAGGTTCTGCAGGATGCAAGCTTAAGAGAGCCAAACCAGATTCAGCCTCCTTGTTTAGCAGCAATGAAAAAAGTTGCATATCAGAAAATCGAGCTGTTCCAGGCAACAGGAAAAGCTGATCTTTACTAATTACATATTTCAAGGGAGATTTCTGAATGGGTGAAAAAATAGCGTTAGGTTTTCATACTTGTGTGGACTATGAATTGGAGTGGGATACGGAGGTAGTCGAGAGCCTGATAAAGAAATTTGATATTCATGATGATGAATTAGAAGCAGATATCGATGTTGATTCCGAAAGAGCAGCATGGATCGTTTGTTTAGCCCATTTAAAAGCTGGCATTGGCGGAGAGATGGTTCCTGCGACGAATCAGATCTGTGAAGACTTTGCAAATCATTTTAAGTATGATATAACAATTGGCGGCACGGCTACCCGTGCGGCCATTGCTATACAGAAACTGGGATTCAGCAGTGCGATACAAATGTGCTGTTTTAATGAACATATTAAACGTCTTTTGCCAGACAATATTCATTATTTTTCCAGTGTAGGGGAAGATCATACGGACATATATCCGCATGTTATCTTGCAATACCATGGGAATGTCCGCATTCATGCAAATGATATTGATTTTGTGACTCCTCGTGAGAACAGGGTGATGATTTCTCGGGATGCTGACAGTCTGGATATGCAGATATCAGAAGAATTTGCTCCGATGATACAGGATGCGGAAGTTTTTCTGCTTTCCTGCTTCAGTGAGATTCTTGATTTTGATATTCTGGCAGACCGAATGCAGAAAACCCGGGATCTTTTACGGCATCTGCCGGAGGATGCGCTGGTAGTGCTTGAGGATGGATGCTATGTAAAAAAAGATTTCAGATATTATGTTCATAAAGAACTGTCATCTGTGATCGATATTCTCAGTATGAATGAAGATGAATTGCAGGAATTTATCGGAAAAAGAATTGATATTCTTGATGCTGAAGCTGTGCTGGAAGCAGTTGAAGAAGTGTATGAACGCGCAGGGATAAAAACCATACTTGTGCATTCTGCGTCATGGGCATTGGCATTTGGAGAAAAGGCAGCTATGCTTGAAAATGCGCTGGAAGGTGGCGTGGCAATGGCTGCTACCAGATTTCAATGGGGAGATGATTTTGGCGTGAAAGAATATAATGATACGAAAGCATTAAGTGGCAAGCCAGCCAATGAAGAGTTTTGCGCCGAAATCCGTAAACTTGCAGGGGATAAGATCTGTTGCATACCATGCAAGGATCTGAGTTTTGTTGAACATCCGACAGTTGTCGGTTTGGGGGACTTTTTTGTAGGAGGTCTGTTACCGGGACTTCTTACGGAAAACAGAAACTAAGTTGACAAACACAATAAGAAAGTAGGAAAATGTAGTATGTACGAAAAAGTAGGCAATATTTTAAAAATGGCAGAAGAAAGCAATACAGCGGTAATCTCATTTATCTGTATGGATTATGTGATGGCAAGATCTGTTGTATATGCTGCAGAAGCTACTAATACACCTGCACTTGTGATGCTTTATCCTGAGCATGTAACTGTTCAGCACACAACTGGCTTTAGAAAATATGCAGAAATGGTAAAAGAACTTGCTTCAGAAGTAAAGGTTCCAATCGGTCTTCATGCGGATCATGATTATACCTATGAGGCGATTATGAATACGATTAATTCCGGATTTGGTTCAGTAATGATGGACGGCTCCATGAATGATCTGGATACTAATATTGCAATCACTAAGAAGGTGGTTGTAAAAGCCCATGAGCTTGGCGCTACTGTAGAGGGCGAGATCGGACATGTTGGTATTGCTGCGAATGCAGATAATGCTAACGCAGATCTGTATACGAAACCGGATGCAGCAGAGAAGTTCTGCAGAGAGACAGGCGTTGATGCATTAGCTGTTTCCATCGGTAATGCACATGGAGAGTACAAAGAGACTCCTCATCTTGACATTGCCAGACTGGAGCAGATCAATGCTGCAACAGATGTACCTCTGGTACTGCATGGCGGCAGCGGTATTCCGGATGACCAGTTGCTTGTTGCATTTTCAAAAGGTATTAACAAGTTTAATCTGGGTACAGAATTCTTAGGAAATTATTATAAAGCAGTATCTGAGTTTACAGCTTTGAATGAAGCAAATACAGACCCTGTAAAAATAATTAATATGCCGGAGTTTGTTCAGTCCAAATTACAGCCGTATCTGGAAGAAAGAATGAAAACACTCTGCAAATTCTAAAAAACAATAAAGCTTATAAAAACCTCTGCAATTCGTTGCAGAGGTTTTTTCTTGGAAAGTTTTTTGACGGAAATAGTTTTCATATCTGTACGGAAATACTGAATTATGGTATCATATTTATGATAATCGGATAAATTTGCGGAGGAACAAAAGCATGGAAAAAGTATCGGAAATCGCAGTAAATAAAAAGTATATTGATGTCTATGAAAATATGACAAGGCGATTTGAACAGAGACGGGAAGAGCGGCATTTTCCGGCTATGGGATATACCAGTAATTTGGATTTGTTGTGTGATTTTCGCGTAGAAGAATTAAATGATTTGTTGAAACGTCATCTTGAGGGTGCAAAGCTTGAATCAATGAGACCGGCTAAAGTCATTAAAAATATAGAGGATATGCTCCATTCTATCGTATATTATTGTATCAATGGAATTGGTGGAGAAATCGATGTGGAAAATGCAAAGGTTGTGGCTGAAAGTTTTCAGTGGAAGAATGGCATGGGAGGAACTCCGGTTCAGGCTGCGATGGCATTGGCCACAGTAGGATGCTCTTCTATTGTACATTTGACAGATGATTCAAAAGAGGTTTGTGAAATTTTGAACTCTCCTTATATCTACACTGTTTCCGCCACAGGAGAATTGATTCATACGGATCTGTGCGAGCACACTACGGAGCAGGAAATACATTATATCATTCAGTTTAAAAAGGGAGATACGATCCGTTTGGGGGATCAGGAGGCGATGATTCCGGCATCGAATCGATTAATGCTGACAAAAAGCGGTGTAAATCAATATGTGCCAATTAAAAAAGCATATTTAAAATATATTGAAGAAAATGCAAAGAATATAAGCAGCGATGTTTTATCAGGCTTTAACTGTTTTCAGGACAGGGAATTGCTGGAAGAGCGGTTGGCTTTAGTAAAAAATCATGTAAATAAATACAAAGAGGCCAATCCGGAGGGTATTGTATATTTTGAGGATGCGCATTATCATAATCAGGAAATACGCAAACTCTGTTTGGAGACGCTGTATTCAGAATGTGATATTGTCTGCTTAAATGAAGAAGAACTGCTGCATGCTTTAAAATCCCTGGATTTTGACATTGTGCTGGAGGACATTATTTCCTGCATAGAGGGTGCGCAGTTTATAAGAGAGAAATTTGGTGTAAAGAAAGGAATCGTTGTACATACGGCTAACTATGCAATGTATGTGGGCGAAGCTTTAAAGGCAGATATTGAGTCCGGTTTGATCTGCGGCAATCTTCTGGCCACAGGAAAAGCAGTGAATGGCTGGTATGCAACCTTAGATCAGATTAAAGAATTGCTGGACCAGGGATGTTCACAGAGAGGACTGGATGATTTGCAAAAAGTAAGAGAAAGTAACTATGCTGATTGTGTAACCTTTGTCCCAACTAAGTATATAGATAAACCGAAATATACGATTGGTCTGGGAGATTCTTTCGTGGCGGGTGTACAGACCTGTTTTTAAGGAAAGATGTTTTTAATGAGCGCAGAAGGGAGACCCGATGGAAAATGTAGAAGACAAACCAGTGTTGATGATAATCACTGAGAAATATGATGAAATATTTCAGGCGGAGAAGAAGGTGGCGGATTTTATTTTGAGAAATCCGGATGAAGCAATTAATTTAAATGTATCGGAACTGGCGGATCGAAGCGGCGTGAGTGATGCTACGGTTATTCGTTTGTGCAAACATCTGGGGTATCAGGGATACTATCAAATGAAAGTATGCCTTTTTCGGGATATCGGATATCGTGATTCCGATACCTTAAAAAAGAGTCCCGGACAGGGATCGTCCCTGTGTACCTATGTAGAAGATATGGGAAAAACGATTTCAAAAATTGTGGAGCTGAACGAAGAGAAGGCATTTGAGGAATGTGTCAAAATTATAAAAAACAGTTCTATAACTTACGTGTGTGCGTTAGGAAATACTGCTACGTTATCTATGTATACGGGTTTTCGTTTAGAACGTTTGGGATTTCGATGCAATTTTGATCCGCAGCCGGAATTTTTCTTGAATCATATAAATCTGGCAACAGAGAAGGATTGCCTGATTGCAATTTCAGAATCGGGAACATCCAGAAGTATCGTGACAGCAATGGAGTTGGCGAAAAAGAAGGGTATGAAGGTCATTGCGATATCAGCATATGGATATTCGCCGGTATCGAGACTGGCAGATGTGCTTTTACAGGCGCCGTTACCGGGAAATAGAAGAGGCACTGTTCAGCACTCCCGTCTGGGAGAAATGGCAATTTTGGACGCCTTGTTTTTTATGTTGGAAAATGCATGCTCTATAGATAAAAAAGTTATGGAAAATCCGGAAATATTGTTATCCGAGACTAAATATTAAGAAAGATCATGAAGAAAATAATCATAATAAGTTTATGCTGTATGTTTGTCGGCAGTTTGTCCGCCTGCGATAGTGCAGAGGTTGCAGATGAACAAATAAGCACAGGGGAAGAGGTTGATGCGAACCCTGAAATTACGCTGCAATTTCAGCAATGGTGGGAACAGGATTTGCCCACGGACACATTAGAAGAGATTTGTCAACAATTCACAGAACAGACAGGCATTCATGTGGAGCTGATTTCGGATTCATATGAAAAAACAAAAGATGCGGTCAGCGCCGGCGCTGCGGCAGGAACTATGGCAGATCTTGTAGGTATGGATGAGTCCATGGTATATGATCTGGCGAAACAGGGAACGTTATCCAATCTAACAGAGTTGATGGAATTAAACGATTATGATGCAGAACAATTAATGGTTGATACACAGATTGACGGAAATAGATATATGATTCCGGTTGTCAGTTTTGGATATCCTTTATATGCCAATGCGGATGTGCTGCAGCAGGCCGGTATTACGGAGATTCCCGCAACCTGGTCCGCATTTCTGGCATCATGCCAGGCAGTAACGGAAAAGACCGATGCACAAGGGTGTATCATACAGTCCAAGGAGCTTTCTCCTGTTTGTGTTTCCGAAAGCATTTTGCCGTGGCTGTGGGCTTCCGGCGGAAGGGTTACTGAGGATAATCAATTAAGTCTGACTGATAATCAGGATGCAGAGAAAACATTGAAATATTTAAAAAGCTTATTTAATCAGGATTATATTACCTGTTTTGCCGGATCGGATCAGGAGTTTGTAACGGAATTTTTGAGCGGAAATGCGGCTTTTATGCTGCCGGCCTCAAACTGCAGTGTTATTGGCAGAGAATATATGGATCAGACCGACAATATTCAGGTAATACCGATACCGGTAGATGGTGATTTTAAAGATACTTCCGGAATCGGCGTGGAATGCTGGGGAATCAGCGTTGCAGAAAACTGTGAATATCAGAAGGAAGCCATGATGTTTATAGAATTTCTGACAAGCCCTGAGATCAATAAGCAGTTATCGGAATATGGCAATGCTTTTCCGTGTAATAAATATGCGGAGCCGGATTATTTACAAAATGACGGATGGATGCAATCTTATTATGAAATATACAGGAATAGTTATTCTGTCATGGAATTGGCAGAAATTCCGTTGAATGAAAAGATGTGTGAACAATTTTCGGAGCAAATATATAAATATTTGATTGACGACACGGCGGCGGAGGAAAAATTGCTGGACGATATGCAGGAGCAATGGAACAGCGTATATCAGTGATTTGCTTGTTGGGGTTTCGGCGCATTGCCAGAAGCCTGGATATAAAATTTAGCAGAAAGGAGAAGTATGATATTTTGATTCTTAACAACAGACAATTTTTTGAAAAGTGGTATCTGTTGTTTGTAATATCATACGTAAGAGATAAGAATGAAAGATTTGGATGTATTGGCATTGGGGGAATTGTTGATTGACTTTACGAGTAATGGTCTCAGTGAGCAGGGAAATGGTCTGTTTGAGGCAAATCCTGGCGGAGCGCCATGTAATGTGCTGGCTATTTTGAATAAACTGGGTAAGAAGACGGCTTTTCTTGGAAAAGTAGGGAATGACGGGTTTGGACGTATGCTGAAAGGAACATTGGATGATCTGAATATCAATACGGAAGGGTTGTATCTGGATGATGTTTATCATACTACTTTGGCTTTGGTGCACACGGACGAAAATGGAGACAGAGACTTCTCCTTCTACAGAGATCCTGGCGCAGATGTCATGTTGACGGAGGATGAAGTAGATCCGGAACTGATCAAACGTACGAAAATATTCCATTTCGGAAGCCTGTCAATGACCCATGACGGCGTGCGCGCGGCTACAAGAAAAGCAATTGAGATCGCAAAAGCAGACGGACAATTAATTTCTTTTGATCCGAATTACCGAGAGCCGCTTTGGAGCAGCCTTGAGCTGGCAAAAGAGCAGATGTCATACGGATTTTCTCAGTGTGATATTCTGAAAATATCAGAGGAAGAGCTGGAGCTGATGACCGGAACGGCAGATATCGATGAAGGCGTAAAGATTATGCGGGAGCAGTATCCGCAGATCAAATTGTTTAATGTAACGGCAGGCAAGGAAGGAAGCTATTCATACTATAAGGATATGAAGGTATTCTGTCCGGGATTTTTACTTGGCGGAACAATAGAGACTACGGGCGCAGGGGATACCTTTGGAGGAGCCGTATTAAATTATGTATTGGAGCATGACATTGATGCGTTAACGGAAGACCATCTGGCGGAAATGCTTCGGTTTGCCAATGCGGCAGCATATTTGGTAACGACCAGAAAAGGTGCGCTTCGTTCCATGCCGGAAAAGGAACAGATCGAGAAAATACTGGCAGAAAATTAAAATACAAAGACAGCGAATCCGGAAACAGGAAGAATAGAAATATTCTTCCTGTTTTTTTGTGCAACTTTAAGAATTTTTTGGCAATGTATGATTTGATGTTGACAATGTTGTATAAAAATGATACGATTCAAAATAAGAAATGAGAGTTCCTATAACAAGAAATAAAATATCCGAAAGAACAAAGGGCGTAAGCCAGAAAATACTATAATATTTTTTTACATCAAAGGAGGATACGAATATGAAACCAGAAAAAAAAGCGAGCGAAATGTCAGTAAAGGAATTGGCAAAATACATTGACCAGTCTGTATTGAAACCGGAATTTACGCAGGATGATATTGCTAAATATACCCAGGAAGGCATTGATTTTGGCTGTAAGACAATCTGTATCAATCCATCTTCTTTAGATATGGTGTCAAAAATGGTGGAAGGAACGGATACCGGCATTTGCGTTGTATGTGATTTCCCATTTGGTTTGTCCACAACAGCGTCCAAAGTAAAACAGGCTGAAGAGTATTGCAGCAATTATAAGATTGAGGATCTTGATATTGTGGCAAATTATGGATGGCTTAGAAGCGGTAAATATGATGAGGTAACTGCGGATATCAAGGCAGTTGTGGATGTTTGCCATAAGTATGGCACAAATGTAAAAGTAATCATTGAGACAGATTCTTTAACAAAGGATCAGATTGCGGCTGGTACAAAATGTGCAGTGGCAGCAGGAGCTGATTTTATCAAATCTTCTACAGGATTTTTTACAGGCGGAGAACAGGTAGGCGCTACGAATGAAGTCGTTGCAACAATGATGGAAGCTGGCGAGGGAAAAATCAAAGTAAAAGGTTCCGGCTGCATCCGGACAAGAGAACATTTCTTAGAGCTTATTGATATGGGAATCGAAAGAATGGGTATTGGATACCGCTCTACACCGGTTGTTTTGGATTGCACACCGGAGGAAGCTAAAAATCTGTAATAACTGATAGTTTACAGTTCATTACAGAAAGTAGAGAAATACATATTACATTGTTATAAACATATTGCATGTTGTTAGCAGATTACATTGTTATGAACAGGGGGTTGGCAATGAAATTAGGATTTTTAAGTTCCATTGTTCCGGAATTTACCTTTGAACAGGTTATTGATTTTGCCGCAGAACATGGATTTAAATGTGTGGAGCTGGCGAGCTGGCCGGTGGAGAAAGCTAGTCGGCGTTATGCCGGAGTCACGCATATCAATACGGCAGAGCTGGATGACGGGAAGGCTGCATATATTAAAAACTATTGTGCGGATAAGGGGATCGAGATCAGCGGCATTGGATATTATCCAAACCCATTGCATTCTGATCCGGCGATTCGGAAAGTGGCGATAGATCATATTAAGGAATGTATTGATGCTGCAGAAAAGCTGGAAGTATATCAGGTAAATACCTTTATCGGCAAAAATCGTACCGCACCGATGGATCAGAATAAAAAAGAATTTATGGAGGTGTGGCCGGATATTATCCGCTATGCCGAAGCGCATAAGGTTCGTATCGGTATTGAAAATTGCCCGATGTATTTTTGGGATGAATGGCCGGCAGGAGATAACCTGGCAGGAAGTCCGAAATTCTGGGATGAAATGTTTGCACAGATTCCAAGTGAGTATTTTGGATTGAACTATGACCCGTCCCATCTCGTATGGCAGCGTATGGATTATATCAAACCGATTGAGGAATACAAGGATAAGCTGTTCCATTTCCATGCAAAGGATGCAAAGTTCTATCAGGACAGATATGACAAAGCAGGTATTTTTGCACCGCCGTTGGAGTATCATGCGCCAAAGCTTCCGGGACAGGGAGATATCCAGTGGGGCAGGATCATGGCAGCCTTGAATGATGCCGGATATAAAGGCGCCTTTGTCATTGAGGTAGAGGATCGTGCATATGAAGATACGCTGGAAGACAGACTGGAATCCATATTACTTTCCAGAGATTTCCTGAGACAGTATATCCGATAGCGGTATATCAGGCGGCTGCATATGAATCAGCGTATATCCGATAATAGGATGTCGGGCGGCCGCACATGAATCGGCGTAATGTGTATGCGATAAAACGGAATCTGAAAAGTTTAACAGTTAGGCGGAAATGTACGATGTCGGAGAAAAATATTTTTGAACGTGTAACAGAACAGCTTTTGAATGCAGATACCGGAACAAAAAGAGCAGTCCTGGGATTCGATGGCTTTGTGGACAACGTAGTATATGTGGTAGATAAGCGATTGGATGCAGACCACTATGAACGGGTGCCGGGCCTGAAGGATTATGGAGAAAAGATTGCACGGGCAGCGGGAAAAAGCTTAAATATCGAGATGGTTCCGATTCAGCAAAAACTGGGAGGAAATGGACCGATTCTGGCAAATTCTCTGGTGTGTCACGGATGCAAAGTTACATATATTGGAGCTTTGGGAAAATATTCCATTCATCCGGTATTTCAGAATATGAGTGAGCGGGCAGAGGTCATCTCTATCTCGGATCCCGGAAATACGGATGCCATTGAGTTTTTGGACGGAAAGATCATCAGCAGTCAATTGGAACCGCTTAAGGATGTGAATTGGGAGAACCTGAAAGAAAAGGTTGGAATCCCAAGATTGGTGCAGTTGTTTCAGGAAGCAGATCTGATCGGGTTTGAAAACTGGACCCTGCTGATACATATGACAGAATTGTGGCATCACATTTTAGATGAAGTAGTTCCGTTGTTGAGTAAAGATCAGGAAAAGAAAATTCTGTTTATAGATCTGGCAGATCCGGAGAAGAGAAAACAGGATGACATTCTGGAAGCATTAGCGCTGCTGGAAAAATTAGGCCAGACCTTTCGTGTGGTGCTGGGACTTAATTATAAGGAAGCGGGAGAGATTGCACCGCTTTGTATAAACAGTACGGGAAAGGATAGCAAAGGACTGACGGAAGTATCACAAATGGATGACTCTGGTAACCCGGAGCTATCGCTTCAGGCAGATGTGCCGGCGTTGGAACTGGCGGAGTTTATTAAGCAGAATCTTGCTGTGGAGCAGGTGGTGGTCCATCCCGTAAAGGAAGCGTGTGTTGTCAGTGATAGAGGAAGCTTTTCTGTGACAGGACCTTATTGTGAGAAACCGGTACTGACCACTGGCGCCGGGGACAATTTTAACGCGGGGTATGTTCTAGGATTACTGCTGGGGTGTACGGAAGAGGAAGCTTTGTTGATTGGAACTGCAAATTCCGGGTTCTATGTCAGAAACGGCAGAAGCGCACATCTGGATGAACTTCTTCAGTTTGTGAAGGATTGGCATGCAGGTATTTATTAAGAATGGCAGAAAATTTTGTTAAAAGGGGAAAAAGAATGGCAGAAAAAATAAAGGTTGGAGTTGTAGGACTGGGATTTATCGGGCCTGCACATATAGAAGCGATCCGACGTCTGGGAATCGCAGAAGTAGTGGCTGTTGCGGATATCGCAGGAGCGAAGGAAAAGGCGGAAGCCCTGGGTGTGGAGTACGCCTATGAAGATTGGCGTGACATGCTGAATCATGAAGGACTGCAGGCAGTTCATGTATGTGCTCCTAACAATCTTCATTATGAAATATCAAAAGCAGCTTTGGAAAAAGGGCTTCATGTAGTCTGTGATAAACCGCTGTCAATGACAGTGGAAGAGGCCCAGGATCTCGTGCGGATCGCAAAAGAAGCGAAGGGTGTCAGCGCCATCCACTTTAATGTAAGGTATTATCCGTTGATTCATCAGGTAAAAGAGATGATTGAAAATGGAGATTTGGGAGAGATTTTTGCAATAAATGGAAGTTATTTGCAGGACTGGCTCCAGCTGGAAACAGATTACAGCTGGAGACTGGAGCCTGAATTTACCGGAGATTCCAGAGCTATTGCGGATATCGGTTCCCACTGGTGTGATGCGGTAGAGTATATGACCGGTCTTAGGATGGACAAGGTATGTGCAGATTTTGCCACCTTCCATAAGACGAGGAAGAAACCTACAAAACCGGTGGCATCTTATGCGGGCATGTTATTAAAACCGGAGGATTATGTGGATGTGCCGATCAATACGGAGGATTATGCGTCGGTGTTATTCAAAATGGATAATGGAGCTCACGGCAGTCTGACGGTAAATCAGGCATGCGCGGGAAGAAAGAACAGGATTTATTTTGAAATCTGCGGTTCCAAAGCATCCATTGCTTATGATACGGAGCGTCCAAACGAGATGTGGATCGGTAAAAGGGAATCCAATAATGAGATCATATTAAAAGATCCATCCAGAGTATATCCGGGCGCGCGTTCAGTGATTGGATTCCCGGGAGGACATTGCGAAGGCTTTCCGGATACATCAAAGTATTTATTTAAGGAATTTTACAGTTATATTGCAGAGGGGAAAAAAGAGAAGGGCATATCTGCTACTTTCCCGACTTTTGAGGACGGCTTAAGAGAACTGCAGCTTTGCAGCGCTATGGTAGCTTCTTCCCGGGAAGAACAGTGGAGAAAGGTAAACGATTAAGCGGCAGCTTACTCGTTCTATAAGTAAGGCTATTGTAACGAATCAAATTTATAATGTTTTAGGAGGTAACCCAAATGAGCTTTGATAACATTTTTCAACCAATCATGATTGGTAGCATGAAAGTTCCGAACAGGGTAGTGCACGTACCGACGGATATCAGCACGGGCGATCCTGACGGCGGGGTAAACGAAAGGGTAATTGCATATCACGAGGAGATTGCCAGGGGCGGGTGCGGCCTGATCATCGTCGGCGCTACCACGCCGGACAGCGCGACGGGACGTCCGACGGTGACCTGTCTCAGCGCAGATGCAGATTACATGATCCCGGGACTTCACAGACTGGCAAGCGCCATGCAGAAACACGGCGCCAAATGTGCGGTTCAGATTCAGCATCCGGGCCGTCAGGCAGCATATCCGAGACACGGACAGATCTCATGTTCAGATATGATATCTGATCTTCCGGGAAGCGCGGGGCACGAGGTTGTCTATGCCGGGGACAAGGCGCATGGCAAGATTGCCCGCGCCATGACGGTGGAAGAGATCTATGATCTGATCGAAGAATATACGGAGGCGGCATGGAGAGTAAAAGAGGCGGGATTTGACGCCGTGGAGCTTCATGCGGCGCATGGTTATATGATCGCGCAGTTTATGTCTCCTGCAACCAACACAAGAAACGACCGTTTTGGCGGAAAATATGATAACCGCATGAGATTCCCCCTGGAAATCATTGCGGGCATCAAACGGAAATGCGGCGACGATTTCCCGATTCTGTTCCGTTACTGCGCAGACGAGTGCAAGGAAGACGGCCGCAGGCTGGAAGAATCGATCAGGATCGCAAAGACGCTGGAAGCTGCCGGCGTTGCCGCGCTTGATATTTCCGCCGGTATTTTTGACAACTCTGAGTCCGTTATGGATCCGATGTACTATATGGAGGGATGGAACACCGCAGCCACGGAAGCAATTAAAAATGTCGTGAGCATTCCGGTTATCACGAGCCACAGCCTGAGGAATCCGTCCTACTGCGACAAGATCATTGCAGAAGGGAAGACGGACATGGTCGGTTTTTCCAGACAGATGCTGGCGGATCCATACTGGGCAAACAAAGCGAAAGCAGGCAAGGTAGAAGAAATCAGACGATGCATCAGCTGCCTGGAGGGATGCTGGTCAGAATCTCTTCATGTAAAACATGAAATGAGATGTGCGGTAAATCCGGCTATCGGCGATATGAGATTTTTAAATATCAGGCCGGCGGACGTAAAGCTGACCGTTGCGATCGCAGGCGGCGGTATCGCAGGCATGGAAGCGGCGCGTATCGCAACGCTTCGCGGGCATGACGTAACAATTTATGAAAAAGAAGGAGAGCTTGGCGGCGCTATCAGATGCTGCTGCGCGGTTCCTCCAAAAGCGCAGAAAACAAAATGGTATATCGACTGGCTGAGACAGCAGATGGAAAAACTGGGAGTAAAGGTAAATCTGTATACAGAGGCTGATATTGAAACTCTGAAGGCTTATGATATTGTTCTCTGCGGAACCGGCGCCGAGACAGTCGTACCGGAGATTCCGGGAGCTGAAAAAGGCATTAAATATGACGAAATTCTGATCTGCCAGGCAAAAGGCTGCAAGTATTGGCCGGCAAAAGGGAAACCGGAGCCGAAAGAGGTTGGCGATAATGTAGTTATCATTGGCAATCATTATGGGGCTATCGATACGGCAGAGACCATTGCCATGAAGGGCAAAAAGGTTACATTGGTAACGGAATCCGCTGAATTTGCCGAGCATACGGAGAAAGTACACAGAGAAGTTTTGAAGAAACGTTTCGCAGGAGGAAATGCGGCCGGTCTGGAGCATCTTCCGCAGCCGATTAAAATTCCGGTAACGGTAAAAACGAAAACGACTCTGCTGGAAGTGAAGGATGGAGCCGCCGTAGTAATGGATGACAAGTTCCATAAATATGAAATCCCGTGCGATACCGTTATCTATGGAGAAACAAAATCCAATACCAGATTATATGACAGTCTTGTAGCCGCAGGACTCCTCGTCGGAAATATCGGCGACTCCAGAGCGGTACGGAACATCCGCGGAGCCATGACTGACGGAGCGAACGCGGGTCTTATGATCAACGAGAAATGTTTCATGAATGCAAACGGCGTGCTCACTACAGGTTATCCCGCCGACGTAGAGCGTCAGATGAAATAATGTGATTTAAACACAATAAGAACAAATTTACGACCATATACAATCAAACGCAATTAGAAGTAGAATCTTCTTATAACCATCAGAATTTAAAAGCATCAAAACAATCCGGGCTTTCGTGGATTATTTTATCTTTGGAACGGCCTGGCGATGAAAAGAAAGGAGAAGTACATGAAAAAATTTATGGTTACGCTGCTTGTGGCAGCAATGGGGCTTACGATGTTGGCTGGTTGTGGAGATCAGGCAGCGGACGATGCCAGCAATGGAAGTGCAGGCTCGGAAACATCGGCAAATGAAGAGACGAATGACGCAGACGCAGAGGCGACGGCAGGCGACATCAATTATGTTGATCTGTCCGGACAGGATCTTTACGTAGGCGTTGCAACAGGTTCTTCAGGAACCGCATGGCGCGACCAGATGTTTACCGACATGGAGACCGCTCTTCAGGAATATGTGGATTCTGGAGATATTGCAGGATACACGATTGTAAATAATACAACAAACGGCGACGCAAATGAGCAGGCCGAAGTTATCCGTAACTTTATTGATGACAGTCAGATTAATATCATCATGGTAAATCCAAATGACTCTATTTCTTTGAATGAAGCCATTGAAGATGCGGAAGCAGCCGGTAAACTGGTAGTATGCTTCGACGCTACCGTTGAGGCGGAAGGCGTTCTGAACGTATCTGTAGATCATTATTCATATGCATATGATCCGACAATCACATTATGCGATCTGCTTGGCGGAAGCGGCACGATCGTTGAGATCTCCGGTCTGGACGGACATCCTGCAAATGTAGTCCGCGTTGACGCTACAGATGAAGCGCTTGCTAATTATCCTGATATCACATTAAGCCAGAATACTCCTGGCGGATGGGATCAGACAACAAGTAAGAGCATTATGGCGTCTATCCTGGCTGCAGGCGTAGCTCCGGATGGAATTATTTCACAGGATTCTGAGTGTTATGGTATTTTACAGGCTTGCCTGGATGCAAATACGCTTCCAAAGGTTATGAGCGGCGATTCAACAAAACCTTTCTTCGAGGCATGGAAAGAAATTGTTGATTCCGGTACAGACTTCGATGCTGTAGTAGTTCCAAATCCTCCTGGAATCAGCGTTACGGCAACGAGAATCGCAGTCAGAATGGCACAGGGCAAACAGCTTGATCCAAGCGTGCTCGACGGCTCCACTTATTACTATAAAGTTAATTCTCTGTACACGAATGAAAACTTTGATGATGGCTGGGAAATCGTAAAAGATTTCAATGATGAACAGTGTATGGATGAATGGTTGAGCGATGCTGAAGCTGATGCTCTGTTTACAGAATAATGTATTTTTCAGTAACGTCTGAGTACAATGTGACACAAAAGAGTGAAAACATGATTGTGTAGCGGAATTCCGCTCTAGTATATAAGGGGCTGCTGCTCCATAGTTGGTGCTCATCTATGGAGTGCAGCCCTTTCATAAAGGAAGTGAAAAGGTATGGCAGTTTTACTGGAAGCAAAAAACATAGTAAAAGAGTTCAACGGGGTAAAGGCGCTCAGCGACGGGAATCTGATATGTAAAGAAGGAAAGATTACCGGTTTGCTGGGGGCGAACGGCTCCGGGAAAAGTACTATATCGAAATGCATTACCGGCGTATATCATAAAAATGGCGGAACGATCACATATAAGGGTCAGGAAGTTAATTTTAAAAATCCGATGGATGCGAAGAAAGCCGGAATTGCAATGGCTTTTCAGAATTTGAGTCTTCTGCCGGATCTTACCGTCTGGCAGAATATCGTTATGGGATTTGAGGAAAAAAAAGGACTGTTTTTAGATGATAAAAAAGCAAAAGAGACAGCGGCGGAAGTGTTGAATGAGTTTGTGCCGGGATTTGACTATAATCGATACGTATCTGAGCTGGATCCGTCTGAAATGCAGATCGTGGAGATCGTAAAAGCGATTTCCCAGAAACCTGATCTGCTGTTTCTGGATGAGCCTACGGCTGCATTGGAACAGTCTCAGGTAAAAACGTTGTTTAAATATATGCGTTTGCTGACATCCAGAAATGTCAGCATTGTGTTCACTTCACACCGTATGCCCGAGGTTATGGAAATCTGTGACGATATCGTGGTATTCAAGGATGGAAGCGTGGTAGGAGAAGTTGATTTTGAAAAGGACGGAAGGGATGCGGACGTCATTATTCAGATGATTACCGGCGAGAGCAAGGTAATATCTGCTCCGAGAGAGTATAAGAAAATTCCGGATGAAGCAATCCTTGAAATAAAGAATCTGTCCTACGGAAAGTCGTTGCAAGGCATTAACATGAAGCTGAAAAAAGGCGAAGTGTTAGGCGTTGGCGGCCTGTCCGGACAGGGGCAGGAAGAATTGCTGCTTGCGATAGCGGGAAATTATTCAGATATCAAGATAGACGCAAGTCTGGAAGGGAAACCGATACGATTGAATTCTCCAAGTACGGCGATTCGGGAAGGCATCGTATTAGTTCCGGGAGACCGGCAGAAACAGGGTCTGATGATGGATAAATCCATATATGAAAATTCAATTCTGCCCAAGGTCGCATTGAAATCGGAGCCTTTTATCATCCCGAAGAAGAGATATTGGTCGGAAACGTTGGATGAGAAAAAGATTTTGTCTACAAAATCAGACGGAATCAAATGTCCGGTATCCAGCCTGTCAGGAGGAAACGCCCAGAAGGTCGTACTTGGAAAATGGCTTCACGTAGGTATGAAGGTGTTGATCCTGTCTGATCCGGCAAAGGGCGTAGATGTAGGCGCGAAGAGGGACATGTATGATTTCGTGCAGAAGCTTGTAGACGAGAAAGGCATATCCGTAATCCTCTATGCCAGCGATAATGATGAGCTGATTGATAACTGTGACAGAGTGCTGGTTATGTTTGAAGGCAAGATCGCGGGCGAGCTGAAGGAAAAAGAGATCAATGAGGATGCTCTGATTGAGCTTTCCATGATCGGAGATACTGTAAATAAGGAGGGGGCAGTAAATGAGTAATACGAAAACAAAAACTGGAGTTCCTGCTTTATTTAAAAAGTCCGAATTTATTACAATTATTATTTTCGCAGTCATGCTGGCGCTGGTTGCCGCGATGCAGGGCAATTTCTTCAAACCGTCTTCCCTGCAGAATACGATTATTTCCTGGACGCCATTGATCCTTTTGACAATGGGACAGGCGATCGTGCTTTTGTCAGGCGGTCTGGACATGTCCAGCGGAAACGCCATGTCGTTTATGCTTTGCGTATTGGCAGGCACGATGGAGAAAGATAACCCGCGGAGCGGCGCAATAGCGCTGATACTCTGTGTTCTGGTCATGTTGGTAATCGGTCTGGTAAATGGTCTGGCAGTAGGATACTTTAAACTGCCGCCGATCATTGCTACTTTCGCCACTTCTTATATCTGGCTGGGAGCGGCTCTGTTTATCATGCCGTCCCCCGGCGGCGTGTGCGTGAACTGGATGCGGGCTTTCTACAAGTTCAGTTCCGTGGACAATATGCCGGCCGCGTTACAGAACTTCGGAAGTTATATCCCGACAGGCGTGCTGCTCATTATTGCGGCGGTAGTCATCTGGTTCATCATAAGCAGAACAAAGCTTGGAAGGTATATGTATGCAGTCGGTTCCAATCGGAATATTGCATATGAGAGCGGTATTAAGACGGTAAAAGTGCAGATCATGGCTTATATGATCAACTCTTTATTTATTATGTTCGCGGCATTATTCCTGGTAGGGGAAAATCAGTCCGGAAGCGCCAGAATCGGCGATCCGCTTACACTGGAATGTATCGCCGCAGCGATCGTAGGCGGCGTAGTCCTGGCTGGCGGTAAAGGAAACGTATTTGTAGCGATTGCGGGCGCGGCTATTATCAGCCTGGTTACGAAGCTTATCTACTTTACCAACATCAGCAGTGACTGGCAGACGCTTGTCAGCGGACTGATTCTGTTGATCGCAATTGCAAGCTCCGCAATTATTGCTGCATTTAAGAAGTTGACGGTAAAGAAGGAGGTGCGCGCGAATGAATAAAGAGAAAATATCCCCGGTTAGTCTTGTGAAAGACAATTCCAAGATTTCACTGTGTATCATTTTGATCGTGATCTTGTTTGTCGTTGGAAACATTATTACTGGCGGGAATTTTGCTTCGCCGCTCGCGACTGTAAAGTTTGCGTCATTTATCGCATTTTTTGGTTTGGGACAGATGTTGATCATCAGCGCAGGCGGAGACATCGATCTGTCTGTAGGTTACTGCGCTACATTGGTCAGCTGTCTGACTGCAGGTATCATGGATGGACAGAACGTAAACCTGTTCAAGGCGATTCTGGTGGCGGTTGCCATCGGCCTGGCGGTAGGTTTGATAAACGGCGTCTTTACCATCTATGTTAAGCTCCCTTCCCTGGTAGTGACGCTGGCCATGTCCCAAATGCTTCAGGGCATTGTAAATATATATACGGCGGGTCATACGATCAGTGGCAAACCGAGCCCGGTACTGCCAACGCTTATTGCGCAAAATACCGGAAAGTTTCCCAATATTATATTCCTGCTGCTGATCGTTACCGTTGTGTTCATGCTTGTTTTGTACAAAACGAAAATAGGCAATCGCCTGGTAGCATGCGGCGCCAATGAGACGGCGGCACATTTGTCCGGAGTTAAAGTAAAGAAGGTTCGTTTGCTGGCATTTATGACATGCGGCATTATCGCCGGCCTGATGGGTCTTGTTTTGCTGGGAAATCTGGGCGTAGCTTTTAAAGATATGGCGTCTTCTTATGTAATGCCAAGTATCGCAGCCGTAGTTATCGGCGGATTGTCCATCAACGGAGGCCATAAGAATTATATTGGAGTTATCCTTGGAGCAGTCGTTCTTCAGGCTCTGACAAATCTGTTTGTCGCGCTTGGATGGGGCGATGCAGGCAAGTATTTTGGATACGGCGTTATCCTGCTGTTGATGCTGATTGTTTATGTACGTGAGAAAGTAAGCAGATAACAATAGAGCGCATATTTTGCCGGCGCATCTATTGTCCTGAAAAAAACGTTAGATTGCTGTAATGGATCTAACGTTTTTTTAACAGAACGGTCAATTGTTATGAATATATCGCGAAAAGAAATATTGAAATACCTGCATGCGCAGTGCCGCATGGAAGGTCATATAGTGGGCGTTGCCGCAGGCAGCGGCATCATAGCGAACTGCGCCGCTTTAGGAGGAGCAGATTTCGTACTGGCGTTAAGCGCCGGCGTTTTCCGTCAAATGGGAAGAAGTTCTCTGGCGTGTTATATGTGTTACTCTAACAGTAATAAACTCACACAGGAATATACCGCGCGGGAATTGGGACCGTTGCTGCCCAAAACGCCGATTCTTCTTGGGTATAATGCGACAGAACCCTGCGAGAGCATGGCAGACGACATTCAGCGGGTAAAAGATTCCGGCTATGAGGGCATCGTGAATTTTCCCACGGTGGGGCTGATTGACGGACAATTCCGCAAAGCGCTGGAGGAGGAAGGAGTTTGCTATCAATGCGAAGTAGAGGCGATACGGCTGGCACATGAAATAGATCTTTTTACAGTCGCCTATGTGTTTGATGAACAGCAGGCGCGCTGGATGCTGGAAGCCGGAGCGGATGTGATCTGCGCGCATTTTGGCTTTGCGCTGGGCGGCGTGCTGGGGGCAAAGGAATCGAAATCCCTGACAGAAGCGGCCAGGTTTGCGAAACGGGTCTTTAGCGTGTGCGAGGAAGCGCATTCCAGCGCGCTGCGGATGGTGTATGGCGGACCGATTATTACGCCGATCGACGCCCAGTTCTTCTATGACAATACCAGCTGTCAGGGAATCATTGGCGGTTCCTGCTTTGACCGCGTGCCGATAGAGCGTTCCGTATATAATACTACGCTGGCATTTAAAAATGTAGGCGATTTCGATGTCAATAATAAGTATTATAAGATCCTGAGCGGCGAGGCGAAGAGTTATGATTATGTGAAATATATTCAGGATTACATTACAGAGAATTATTTCAAACCGATTCAGTTAAAGGACCTCGCCCTGACGATCCACGTGTCGAAATCTTATTTAAGCACATTGTTTAAAAATAAGACGGGAAGCAGCTTTACAGAGTATTTGATCAACTATCGCATGAACCGCGCCTGCGATATTTTGAAACATCAGTCCATATCGGTAAAGAAAACAGCAGAGCTGGTAGGATATTCAGACTACGTGCAGTTTTGTAAGATATTTAAAAAGAAGATGGGGCAGACTCCCGGGGAATATCGGAAGGCAAACAGAAAGTGACAGATCATGGATATCGGTAAGCGCATGCTTAGATAACGCAAAAATATTCAGGGATCGGGCAGGAAAGGAGGCATGTATGAAAACAGTGGCGATCGCCGGAACTTTTGATTCAAAGGGAACAGAGTTCTTATATATAAAAAATCTGTTTGAGTCCATTGGCATTTCTACATTGACGATCCATAACGGGGTGTTTGAGCCGGCGTTTGAGCCGGATATTTCAAATGACGCTGTTTTTAAGGCGGCCGGGAAAAACAAAGCGGAAATCGTAGCGAGGGAAGACAGGGCGGAGGCGACAGCGGCTCTGGCAGAAGGAATGGAAATATTGGTTCCGAAGCTTTACAGGGAAGGCCGGTTCGACGGGATCATTTCTTTTGGAGGATCCGGGGGGACCGCATTGGTCAACCATGCGATGCAGGCGCTTCCCATCGGCGTGCCGAAAATCATAGTGTCCACTCTCGCCTCCGGTAATGTAGAAAAATATGTAGGATCCAGCGACATTATTATGATACCGTCCATCGTAGATGTGTCGGGGATTAACAGCCTGTCTACGACCATATTCAGCAATGCCGTGTTTGCCATGGCTGGCATGTTGAAGTACGAAAAGAAAGAAGAGCATGGCAGCAAACCGCTGGTGGCTGCCACTATGTTTGGCGTTACAACATTCTGCGTTGAGCATGCAAAGGCATATCTGGAAGAACTTGGTTATGAGGTGCTGGTGTTCCACTGTACCGGCGTGGGCGGAAAGACGATGGAATCTCTGGTGCAGAGCGGATTCTTTAAGGGCGTACTGGATATGACAACAACAGAATGGTGTGACGAAGTGGTCGGAGGGGAACTTCACGCAGGACCGCACCGGTGCGAGGCGGCGGCAAGATGCGGAATTCCGCAGGTCGTTTCGGTAGGCGCATTAGATATGGTTAATCTCGGAGAGCCTGATACGGTTGACGACAGGTTTAAAGACAGAAATCTGTATCCACATAATCCTGAAATGACCCTGATGCGTACCACGAAGGAGGAGTGTATTGAAATTGGAAAGAATCTGGCGAAGAGATGGAATCTGGCGCAGCCGGATAAGATCAGCGTCTATATCCCGTTAAAAGGAGTTTCCATGATCGATGCGGAAGGTCAGCCATTTTATGGACCGGAGGAGGATGCGGCTCTGTTTGATACTATTAAAAAGAGCTTGCGGCCGGAAATTGAAGTGGTTGAAATGCCCTGCCATATCAATGACAGAGCATTCGCACTGGCGGCGGCACAGAGGCTTGTTGAAATGATGGAGATATCAGAATAAATAACATATAATATGACTTATATAATAAAAGAAACATTGGAAGGGCAATCATTATGTTGGGGAAAACAAGGGAAGAGATAATAACTAGTTTCAAAAAGCAGACGGCAGAAGGGAAAATCCTGGTAGGCGTTGGCGCGGGGATCGGCATTACCGCGAAATGGGCGGAAGCCGGCGGGGCAGATATGCTGATTATTTACAATTCCGGTCGTTTCAGAATGGCGGGAAGAGGGTCTTTGTCGGGATATCTGGCCTATGGAGACGCAAATCAGATCGTGCAGGAAATGGGACAGGAAGTTATCCCGATCGTGAAGGATATACCGATT
>CAZLZX010000008.1:0-26064 GCA_964564095.1 uncultured Eubacterium sp.
GTTGGAAAGAAAATAATAAGCAGGTTTTATCTGCTTACAAACGTATGATAAGAGGAGGGATGGAAATGGAATTGGTTTATGCCAGAACGAAAACGATTCAGGAAGATAAGATTTCCGGTTTTTGCCCAGGATGTATGCACAGTACAGTGATCAAATTGATTGGCGAAGTGCTGGAGGAAATGGATATCTGGAAAAAAGCTGCATGTGTATTGGGAATCGGCTGCTGCGGACTTCATATGGATTACATTGCATATGACAATATTACAGCGCCTCATGGAAGAGCCTGTGCAGTGGCAACCGGAATGAAAAGAGGAAATCCGGACACATTGGTATTTACATATCAGGGAGATGGCGATTTCGCTTCAATTGGTCTGGCGGAATCTGTATCTGCCGCCAACCGCGGGGAGAATATTACGGTAATCTTTATCAATAACGGTATTTACGGGATGACTGGCGGACAGATGGCGCCCACAACGTTAGTTGGAATGAAAGCTTCTACGGCGCCTAAAGGACGTGATCCGAAGGAACATGGATTTCCGATGCATATGAGCGAGATCCTGGATCAGCTGACCGCGCCGGCCTATATTGAGAGAACAAGCTGTAATACGCCGCAAAATGTAATGAAAACCAAAAAAGCGATTCGTAAGGCATTTGAAAATCAGCTCAGCCAAAAAGGATTTTCAATGATCGAGATTGTAACCAGCTGTCCTACAAACTGGGGCATGGATCCTATGCAGTCGCTGGAATTTCTGGAAGAAAAAATGCTGAAAGAATATCCCCTGGGAGTGATTAGAGATTGTTAGACGAGAGAGGTGAAGAGGATATGGAAACAAATATATGTATTGCCGGATTCGGAGGGCAGGGAGTTATGACATTGGGAAAATTCCTTGCGCAGGCAACTTGTGATTCTACCCAAAAACAGGTAACCTTTTTCCCTTCCTACGGCGCTGAACAAAGAGGCGGTACCGCCAATTGTTTTGTCGTTATTTCTGATGAAATGGTAGGCGCTCCGCTGGGAGATATTATGGATGACCTGATCGTAATGAACCGTCCGTCTTTGACGAGGTTTTTGCCTGCTTTAAAGCAAGGAGGGACTTTATTTATTAATAGTTCTATTGTTGATGAACCCTCTGAAAGGACGGATATCAGGATTATCAAGGCTCCGGTTACGGAATTAGCGTTAGAGATGGGAAATGCGAAGGTATTGAATGTGATTATGCTTGGGGTTTATATCGGTTATACAGAGATTATAGATTCGGAAATTGTATGGTCAACGATTGAGCATAAATTATCATCTAAGAAAAAATTGCTTTCATTAAACCGGACAGCTTTTGAAAAAGGACTGGAAATAGGAAAATCACAGCAATGATCTGATAAAACTGTATGGAAATAGTAATAGAAAAGTATTGCGGAAAATTAAGGAGATAAAGAAATGGTCAGTATGTATAATCAGCTTTGTCCGGTACTTTTTGGACCGGATGCGGCAAATGAATTAGGAAAAAAAGCACAGGAGATGGGAGGAACTCATGCGATCCTCGTGTATGATAAAGGGATTGGCGAAACCGGCATGGTCGGGCGTTTTGAAAAAGATTTGAAGGAGCACGGCATATCCTCTTTGCTGTTTGACGGAGTATTACCTGACGCGCCGAAAGATATGGTTAACCGTCTGGGAAAACTTGTTCAGGCTAATATGGTCGATATGGTAATTGGCATAGGCGGCGGCAGCAGTCTGGATACGGCGAAAGCAATATCTATTCTGGCTGAAAATCCATTGCCGATCGATCAATACTATGCACACGAGCAAAAGGCTTTTATAAAGAATATGCCTGTAATTCTTATCCCGACTGCTTCCGGTACAGGGAGCGAAGTGACCGCAATGGCAGTAATTCATGACGAAGATACAGATGCGAAAGAATTTGTACTTCGCCCGGGAAATCTTGCCATTGTTGATCCGAAGCTGACGCTCAGCCTTCCGGATTTTGTGACGGCGGCTACCGGATTGGATGCAATGTCTCATGCGGTAGAAGCTCTTACGACAAATTGCGGAAATCCCAAGGCTGATCTTCTGGCCCTCCATGCAATCAGCCTGATCGCTGAAAATCTGCCGATTGCATATAAAGATGGCAGCGATCTGAAAGCGCGTACGAATTTAAGTCTTGCCAGCAACTTTGCAGGAATGGCTTTTAGCGATGCAAGCGTTCATTTTGGACATGCCGCGGCACATGAAATGGGAATCCGTTTCCATATGCCTCATGGAGAAGCATGCGCCATCGCGCTTCCGGAAGTAATACGTTTTTCAGCAAGCGTAATTCCGGAGAAAACGAAAAAAATTGCTGAGGCATTAGGGGTAGAGGTTCCAGAAAATATTAATGGCTCGGAAGCAGGAGAACTTGCGGCAGAAAAAGTTCGCCAGTTAATGCGTATGACAGGAATCAAATCATTAAAAGCACGCGGAATTACCCGGGAAGATACAATAAATTGCGCAAAAGGAGCCGTGGAGAAAAACTTTTTTGTTATCTGTGCGTTAAAACCGGTTGATATCAACGTGATGAAAAAAGAATTGATGGAAATGTATGATAATTATCAGTAAAAGTTCTGAGTATCAACAATCGTAAAAAGACGATAGATATATGCTTTATAGATATTTCTCTGTAAAAAACAAAAGGAATATAATGAAATCAGATAAATTAGATAGGAGGTATTATTAATGAGCAACATTCCAAAAACAGCGAAAGCTATGGTATTAGAAGAATATGGTCAGCCGGATGTCCTGCGTGAAATAGACATTCCGGAAGTGAAAGATGGCGACATTCTTGTTAAAGTTCAGTTGGCTGGTATCTGCGGTACCGACGTACATCAGCAGATTGGAGATCTTTCTATTAAACCGCCAACCCCTATGATCCAGGGACATGAAACACTGGGCAAAATCGTGGAGATGAAAGGGATAACAGCAGATGTAGCGGGTACTCCTGTAAAAGTAGGAGACAGAATTTTGTGGGCGCATCAGTTCTGCGGAAAGTGCTATGCATGTAAGATCCTTCATCAGCCTTTTGCGTGTTATGCAAGTAAAGGTTACGGCTTTGCGCCGCCAGCGGCTTTGCGCGGCGGTTTTGCAGAGTATGAGCTTGTAACGGCTGGAACGGATTTTGTAAGAGTTCCGGATTCTGTTACAGATGAGGAAGCGCTGGGAGTAGGATGTGCATTTCGTACAGTAGTGAATGGTTTTGATAAATTAATGGCGCATGGCGGTGTTCCTACCGGCGGTACAGTTGTGATCCAGGGAGTTGGACCAATCGGATTGTATTCAACGGTTATGGCTGCACAGACAGGCGCGGCTAAGATTATTGCCGTGGATTCTGTAGAAGGACGTCTGGAATTCTCAAAAAAATGGGGCGCTACGCATACGATTAATATGAAGGATATCCCGGATGCGCATGAAAGAGCAGAGTATGTAAGAAGCATAACCGGTGGAATTGGCGCAGAGGTAGTCATTGAAGGTACAGGCGCGCCGGCAGCCATTAATGAAGGCTTAGATTACCTTGCTAAATTCGGTACATACCTGATTATGGGACAGACTTCCAGAAGAAGCGTAGAGATCATTCCAAATGATATTATGAATAAGCAGGCAGTAATTCTTGGAAGCGGCTCTGCTGATATCAGACATTTTGTAAAGGCATTGAAATTTATTGAAGCTTTCCGTGAAAAATATCCATTTGGAGAGTTGATTTCCAGAAAGTATGCTTTGGAAGAGGCAAATGAAGCAATGTCCAGTATGCTTCACGGAACAGATTTCAAAGCAGCTCTTGATATGAGAGAGCGTTAGGACGCAATTAACAGATTATCCCCGGAGCATGCTTATTTTAAAACAGATGCTCCGGAATATAAAAGTGAGGAGGAAAAAAATTATGTTTGAAAGAACACCTAATCGTATGTTAGAAAAAATCAGAGCGGGAAAACCGGCGTTCGGTATGCAGTGCTATATTCATGATTCCCGTCTTTATGAAATCGCCGGATGGGCTGGTATGGATTTCTGTATGATAGATATGGAGCATTGCCGTCTTAATTTTGAAAAAATGGTGGAGATTATCCGCACCTGTGAAATGACAAATATGACGCCTGTTGTCAGAGTACCGGAAAACTCCAGAACATGGATCCGTTACGCATTAGAATCCGGAGCGCGCGCAGTCGTTGTACCGCATATCAAATCAGGGGAAGACGTACGCAAAGCACAGGCGGCGCTTCGTTTTCCGCCCGAAGGAAGAGCGGGTATCTGCCCTGCTGTAAGAGCGAACAAATATGCACAGGCTAACTGGGAAGAATATATGAAAGAATCCAATAAAAATACATCTTTGATCGTTCTCTTTGAGGATGTTGAGGCTATCGAAAATGTAGATGAGATCCTTGCCGAATTAAAACCGGGACGCGACGGATATGGCATGGGCAACGCAGATATTGCGCATGCATTATATAAAGATGAATCCGAACCGGTAAATTGGAGACATCCATATTGCGCAGAAGCCCAGAAGATCGTAGTTCCAAAAGCAAAAGCGCTCGGATTATTCAATCAGTCCATGGCATTTTCGCCGGATATTGAAGGAATAAAGGGAAGCCGCGCAGCGGGCGGAGACGCTATCATGTTCCATCCGGATATTGATTTATATCAAAGAACGGTAGTATCAATTGCAAATGCGGCGGCAGAAGCTGAGAAAATATTTGAAGCAGAAAAATAGTCGGATTGCTGGCAGATAAAAAATTGTCATTGAGAAAAGGAGTTCATACAGTATGAAAGGATTAAAACTTTATATTCTGTATGCAGGTCAGATCAATTTGCCGAGCAAAGGACATATGACACCCGGAAAGGATGAGGGCATGCCTGTATCCTTTCCGGCATATTGCTATCTGATTGATCATCCAAAGGGAAAAGTTCTCGTGGATTGCGGCATGCATCACGGAGGACCCGCCTGTGTAAAAGAAGAGGATATTGTTGTTAATCGACTGGCGGAATTATGCGTAAAACCAGATGATATTAAATATGTAATCATGACTCACATGCATGTGGATCATGCAGGATACATGACTTCATTTCCGAATGCAGTGTTTGTGGTTCGTAAAGAAGAACTGAAAGCAGCATGGTGGCCTGAGGCCTGTGAAAAAGGTTATGTGTATGATGATTATAAAGAAACGCGGGATTACAGGTATATTCAGCCGAAGGACAATGAGGTTTTTGACCTGTTTCTTGACGGCAGCGTACAGATAATTGATACGAAGGGTCATACGCGGGGGCATCAATCGGTAGTGCTGGAATTAGAAGAAACAGGAAAAACAGTTCTGGCAGGAGACGCTTCCTCATTTCGCGAGAATATGGATGAAAAAATTCTGCCGGGATTTTGTTCCAACAGCTGGTATGCAATGCAAAGCCTTGAGAAGCTGAAGCACATGGAAGAAGAAGGATGTTTTTTGATCTTTGGTCATGATATTGAACAACAGAAGTCATTAAGACTCTCGCCGGAATGCTATCAATAAAACAGGAAACACAAAAGAACCCTTTTGGTCAGGTATTTAAATCTTACGCACTGTGCTTTCTTTTATGTATTTTGCAGGAATCGGAGAAAGAAAAGCTAAAAGATTTATCAAATCCAAAAGGGTTCAATGTGTCTTAAATAGCCTTTTAAAGATATTAACTGGATATTCCCTGTGGATATCATATGAATCAGAGAATGGTAAACGGAGAGGAGAAAGTGTGAAAGAGAATAAAATATTAATGATCCGGTGGATCAGGGCATTAGTGGGAATCATTACGCTTCTGTGCCTCGGGCTGATCTATGCATGGTCTGTTTTTGTGACGCCGATAGAAACGGAGTTTGGATGGGTACGTTCTCAAACATCCATGACATTTACCATATGCATGAGTTTTTTCTGTATTGGCGGTCTGTTCGCAGGCTGCATGCGTAATAAACTGAAATTGCGTATCTTGCTTTATATTGCGGCGGCAAGCATTTTATTCGGGTTTATGACATCATCCAATATATCGTCTCTGAAAGAATTGTTTATCAGTTACGGAGTATTCTGCGGCTTTGGCGTAGGAATCGGATATAATGCAGTTCTAAGCTGCATTTTATCGTGGTTTCCAGAAAAAACAGGATTGTTGTCAGGGATTCTGCTGATGGGTTTCGGCTTTGGCGGATCTATATTGGGAACTGCGGCAGTCAGTCTGATATCTGTTTCCGGATGGCGTTTTGCTTTTCGCATATTCGGGATTGTACTGGCGATCGTGATCGCATTAGCTACGATTATGCTTAAAATGCCTGCCGAAAATGAAACGAATATATTAAAAAATTATTGTTCCGATATCGTGACGGATACAAGGAATTATTCAGCGAAAGAAATGCTTCGCACATCGTCTTTCTACTGTGTTTTTATCTGGTTGGTTCTTATTACGGCGTTGGGACTGGCGGTAGTCAGCAATGCCGCTCCAATCGCTCAGACAATGACGTCCGACATGGGACGCGCGTCTGTGATTGCAGGGCTGGTATCCATTTTTAACGGTGTGGGAAGATTATGCTCTGGATTTATTCTGGACAGCATGGGAAGCAAACTTACAATGAGGATTTATTCTTTTGCAGGTCTGGCGGCAGGGCTGGTTATGTTTTTTGCCTTATCCGGAAATTCGCTTATTCTGCTGACGCTGGGATTTATACTTACCGGTTTCGCTTTTGGCGGCGGTTCTCCCACAATGTCCGCTTATACGTCGAGAGTGTATGGCGCCAGATTTTATGCCAACAATTTCAGTATTATGAATCTGTGCATGCTGGTCGGCTCTTTTTTGGGCTCCTATTTAATGGGTGTTGCGCAAAGCAACAGTGGATATCGGACGATTACAATTTTCTTAATTGTATTCGCAGGATCAAGTTTAATATCTGGAACTATGATTCAAATGCATTTTCAGGGAAAACAGAAGCGATAGACAAAATACGATAGTATTATTCCGTATTAAGGAAATCTATTCCTGCCGAAAGTAAATTATAATACGTATGAAAGTATATGAAAATTTATCATAATAAAAAAGGAGAATGGTATGCGCGAACAGGAAACGTTATTTGGGGAAGTTAGCGAGAAATATCGCAATCATATTGTACAGTATCCTCCGGAAGTGTCACTGTGTGCGGGATGTACGTCCTGTGAAGCAGTATGCGCCATGGTGCATGACGGCGCGGTAAGTCCTTCTTTGTCAAGGATCCATCTGGAGCGGGGAACGGTGTCTATGATCCATACAATCTATTCCTGCCAGCAATGTAAGGATCATCCATGTTATAACGCCTGTCCGAAAAAGGGCAAGGCAATGCTGCTGGATGAAAAACTGGGAATTGCTTATGTGGATCAAAATGAGTGTGTAGGATGCAGACTTTGTATAAAGGCATGTCCATTTGAGCCGAAGCGGATAAGAATGAATCTGGATAAGCCGAGACCAAAGGCGATAAAATGCGATATGTGCAGGAACAGGCCGCAGGGACCTGCCTGTGTTGAGTATTGCCAGGTGCGCTGCATTGGAAAAAGTGAAGATCCGATACCGGAAGTTTCTTCGGAAAAACGGGGCGGACTATTTTAACATCGAAAATGATGGCGGGTTGACGAAAGGAGAAGGATTGCGATATGAATACAGATAATCAGAAACCTGTATATGGATATGCAGGTAATATTTTAAGAATTAATCTCACGCATCAGACTACAGAACTGATTCCAATCGAAAAATACGCAAAGAAATATATCGGTGGACGCAGTATCGCCTATCGTATTTTCTGGGAAGAAGTAGGGCCTGAAGTAAAGGCATTAGATCCGGAAAATAAACTGATTTATATGACGGGACCCACAACTGCGACAGCGATTCCTTCCAGCGGTCGTACATTGTTCGTGTCACTTTCTCCTAAAACGCTTCCTGAAATGATAGCATGGAGCGGACTGGGAGGATGGTTTGGCGCAGAACTGAAATTTGCCGGATACGACGGATTGATTATAGAAGGAAAGGCTGAAAAACCCACCTATGTTTTTATCAATGACGGAGAAATACAGTTTTTATCTGCTGAAAATCTGTGGGGACAGTATGTCCATGAAACGCAGGAAATGATTGAAGAAATTCATGGAAAAGATGTAAAAAGCTTCGTGATCGGTCCGGCCGGAGAGAATCTGGTGCGATTTTCAAGTATTACGACAGCCAATGATAACGCCGCCGCAAAGGTTGGTTTCGGAGCCGTCATGGGTTCGAAAAACCTGAAGGCAGTTGCATGCCGCGGTACCGGAAAAATTGTTCCTTATGATATTCCAAAGGTTCTGGAATTGAGAAAGACGGTAAATACGCCTCCTATGCGGCCGAATCCGATTTTAAATATGGATGCGTTCGAGGCGGGCCCGAATGTAAATGTAAAAGTACCCGGAGGCATAAAGCAGTGCCAGGTTTCCTGCAGCTATGGATGTAATCAGCATTGTAACAGGATACTTTTGGATGTTAAATCAGGCACCTCCAGGAAAAAGAAAAACCGCGTGGAAAAATGTGTGGGCGTGTTTGCCATGGGATTTGAAGAAAACTGCGGATGGATGCCAAACCAGACATTCCAAACAGAGTACAATCATGACGCACCGTGTAAAACGCTGTCCGGGGATATGGATCCGCCGGATATGACAGATCCCCATGCGCCGGAACTTTTTGCCTGGCGTAATGCAGATACTGTTAATTTCTGGAAAGGTAATTATGACAAAGGAAATGTCATGATGGATCTGTGCAATCAGTATGGGCTTGACAAATGGGAGGTTACAGTCGGTCTGTTTCCATGGTTTGCGATGGGAAAGAAAGAAGGCGTTTTCGAAGGCATGGATTTTGGAATGCCTGTAGATGTGGAATCAGAAGAATTTGTACGCTACATCTTGAAAATCCTTACATATCGCGAAGGTAAATATGGAAATATTCTTGCCGAGGGTATGGCTCGGGCAGTGCGTATCCTGGGTCATGAGAAATACGGAAAGACAATTTATCATGGAAGATATTCAAATATTATAAAAGGGAAACAGCTTGATATTCCCATCCTTTTGGAAACGGCATGGGGCGACATGTTCCACTGGCAGGGACGGGGATATCAGTCTGCTATTGATATTACCGGATGGGTACCGTCTTCCCTGCAGCTTATGCTCTCCAGCAGAGATACGCAGACGGTCGCGCATTTTCATGCAACATGGGATTACTATATGGCAGTCAAAGATGACCCATATCATAACCGACTGGTTCCGCAGAATGTAATCGAATGTGAAGACAGGGAAATCGTGAAGGATTCCTTTACGTCTTGTGAGTGGGCGGCTCCGAATCATTATTGGGAAACAATGGAATGTGAAATGTATGAGGCCGCTACAGGTAATTCAATGACGCTGGAACAGATGAAGGAAATGGCTGTTCGGGCAAGGCTCTTGTTCAGGGCAATTTTAATTCGTAATTACGGGCGTACCAGGGAGCAGGAGGTCAATGCGATATATCCGGGCCTGACATATCCTGATTCTATGGGTATTACTACGAAGTGGGAAGACTGGAATGATCTGGTAGACCTTTATTATGATGAAAGAGAATGGGATCGAAAAACAGGATGGCCAACCAGAGAGATTTATGAGAGATATGGTCTGAAGGATGTGGCGGATGCGATGGAAGCCTGTGGAAAATTGCCGTAACTGAACCCAAAATCATGCTTGCGTTAAAATTAAAAGCATTTGTAACTATGAGATCATTATAATGAAAACAGGAGGGAAAAATATGTTTGTTGTTATTGCAAAGCAGAAAACTTTGCCGGGAAAAAGTGAAATATTTAAAGAAAATGTAGCTGAAATGGCTCCGTTCACGCGTCAATATCCGGGATGCATATCTTATAAACTTCTTCAGAGTAAAGATAACGAGAATGAATTTGTTTTTTGCGAAACATGGGATAATGAAAAAGATTTTAAAGCACATTTTGAAGCGGAGTTCACGAAAAGATTTGAAAAAACTCTTGATGGAGTCGCAGCTGGAGAAGTAGAACCATGTATATATGACGTTGTCATATAGAATATAGTGTTAATTAATATGAATGCGTTCCAAAATATAATTGCGTTTTAGATACTGCATATCTGAATATAAAAGGAGTTACCAATCGTTTGATAGGATAACTCCTTTCACATTCATGAATCATAAACCTGAACAGGAACATATGCCAGGCGATGGCGGACGTTTATTTAAAACTGTCCCTTCTCAATAATATAACGCCGCATCCGCTTTACGATCAGATTTTTTGAATGATTTTCATTTTTTCGATTCCATGCGGCTACAATGGTAGTAGATTGATGTTCCAGAGGATAAAATTCAATTTCATCGTTTTGAGCAATCCTTGGCGTGTTAATGACAATGGCAATGCCAAGACCAAGCTCCACGTTAATCAACATCGTATCAATATTTGGAACGCATTTGTACTGCGTGGAATCCAGACCGAGGGATTTTTCCTGTTTTTTAAGAAAATCTTTGATTCCAAGGGAACCGTCGCGCGTAAAGAAAAAAGGCAGTTTCTGAACCAGCGCCAGATCTAAATTTCCATCTTTGACAATTTTTAAGGAACGATGGGAAATGATTCCCATGGATATGGTACGCAGTTTAGTATATTCAAGGTCGGTATGGGCGTTTACTTCATTAATCAGAGTAATACCAATGTCCAGTGCGTTTTCATGGAGACGCATATTCAGAGCTTTATGAGACAGGAAAGCAATTTTTATGTCCATACTTTGTTTGAAAGAGTCAATCACTTCGGTCAGCGGATCGATCAGGAAAAAGCCAATATCGGAGCCTTCTAAAAGACCGATATTGATAGTATCAGCTATACTTTTGCTGTAATTCAAAGCTTTTGTCTGGGCGTCATTAACCGTCCGTACGGCGTCAGAAAACGCTTTTTTCATGATTGCGCCCTGCATGGTCAGCATTAAACTGTTTGTAGAGCGTTCAAATAGTTTCACACCTAATTCTTCTTCCAGGGCAGCGATCTGTTTACTGATCGTAGGCTGCGAGACAAAGTGCCTGCGGGCGGTTTCAGAATAATTTTTGTATTTGCATAATGATAAAAAATATTCAATTTGGACAGAATTCATAACGTCTCCTTTTAGAAGGTTAAATGTATATGGTAAGTTAAAAAAAGTTGAATCAATAATTATTGTCATTTATTATATAATATAACAAAATGTGTTAATAAGAGCAATAAAACAATGATTAAGTTGAAAAATTTTGTGAATAATTATAATGATTATTTTCATTATATTGTATATTTTTTTGCGTTATTTAAATTTATTGGAGAAAAAACATGACGGACGTACAGATGAAAAGTTTTTTGACATTAGCTGAGGAATTAAATTTTACAAAAGCATCCAAACGATTATGTATTTCACAATCCACTTTGAGCACGCACATTTCTTCGCTGGAAAAAAATCTGGCAATCACGTTATTTATCCGGACAAATAAAAATGTAGTATTATCTCCAGAGGGACAGTTATTGTATCCGGTATTCAGACAGGCTTATGAAATGATTGAACAGGGTGTAAAGGATGCAAAGAAGTTACATGAAGGACATGCAAATAAGTTACGGATCGGGATACTTAACGGTTTGCGGCTTGATATGATTCTCCGGATAATGGAAATAATACGCGATTTTCGCAATTTGTATCCTTCCACAGAAATCGAGATGATATCTGTAAGTGATAATCAAAATCTGGATATGCTGGACAAAAATCAGTTGGATATTGCCATTACCTTCAGCCGTTCGATAAGGACAAAGCCTGAGTTTGAAGGCAAAATCATGCTCGAAAATCAACTGTGTCTCTTATATCCTTCAAATAAATACAACGACGCAAATCCATTTTCACTGGAATCTGTAGAAAATGAAACATTGATCGTAGTTTCAAGAGAGAGCGGGCCGTCGGAAGAAAGTTATCTTCGGGAGTTTCAGGAGAAAGTGGGGAAAAACTTTTTGAAAGTCATGCGAGTGAACTCTACAGAAACGAAACTGTTTTTTATTTCCGCAGGATATGGAATCGGATTCTCGGATCATATGACAAGATTGATAGAACCTGAAAAATACGGTCAGTTTCAGATAAAGGATATTATGGTGCAGTATGGGTTTATTTGCAGGAAAAATACAAAAAATAGATTAGTAAAAAATTTTTTTGAATATTTGAATGGGGAAATGTAAGTCGTTGATTAATATCAGTTTAATTTTTGCAGGGAGCCGGATATTATGGATATTAATACTCTTTCATATTTTGTTACATTAGCGGATACACTGAATTTTACAAAAGCCGCTAAAATACATTTTATATCACAAACAACAATGAGCAGGCAAATAGCAAATCTTGAAGAAACACTTGGCGTAAAGCTTATTTTGCGTAATACTTCCAAGGCAGAACTTACATACGAAGGTAAAAAATTTTATGAAGATATTAAGGTGGTATTAAACGATTATGCTTATGCTGTCAAACATGTGAAAAATATTGCTTTTGAAAATTCCATTTTAAGGATTGGTTTTTCTGATGAACTGGAGCGCGAGGAATTAATTGAGATTATAAAAAAATATCAGGCGCTGGAAAATAATATTGCATTTCATATTGAATCGGCGCCTTTTTCGGATTTAGTGGCTGGATTAAAAAGCTGGAAATATGATCTTATTTTTACCCTTACGCATGTAATCATCGAACATAATGATTTTGAATCTTTTACTGTATTCGAATATCCTGTAGTTATCGGGGTGGGAGCAGAGCATCCGCTTTCAAACAGAAAATGCATTCATGCAAATGAGCTTGAAAACGAAACTATTATAGTACCTGAAATATGCGATTCGATAGATCAATATAATTATATAATGTCTTCCTGCAAAGAAGATGGTTATATTCCGCAATTTATAAGCGTTAATTCTATAAATGACCAAAAAGCTATGATTTCATTAGGTAAAGGAGTCGCTTTTTTCCCAAACAGTGAAAAATTTAAACAAATAAATCCTCAGATCAAATTTATCGATATAAAAAACACATGCCATAAATACAGTATAAATTTAGCATGGAAAAAAAGTGAGGACAGATCTGATATTTTAAATTTTATAAAATTTTGTCAGAATATGACACTATTATAAAGCAGAAGCTTATGCATTGAATGCATAAGCTTTATCCTTTTTTTCCGTTAGACAACTCCCGGCAATAGAAATAAAATTAAAATATAAAAGGCCTTTTATTCTTGTCAACTGTTTATTAATTTGTTTTTTATGAAAGGGGTTTTTTTATGTCGGAAAAATTAATGGCAAAGTATGGAATCTTTGATAATCCGTATCGATTTGTTATCGTGATTTCGTTAGCTGTTTGTCAAATCGGGCTTCAGATGTCTGTAGTGCAGACTGCGACTTTAGGTCAATTAGTAATGGAAACGTATAACATTAACACTGTACAATTTGCGGCATTAACAGTTGCCACTTTTCTTGCGGCTTTTATTTTGGGGATACCGGCCGGTATGCTTGCCGACAAATTTGGCATCAAAACTGTTTGCGGTATATCAATGATTATTGCAACCATCGGAGCTTTTTCAAGGATTTATTCTGCATCTTACATGACTTCGTTTATTGCGCAGTTCATAATCGGCGTAGGGATGGCGGCATTATCATCCAATGCGCCTAAACTGTTGAGCCAATGGTTCAGCGGGAAGGCGATGGGGTTTGCGATGGGATTGTATGTCGCCTGTGCTACGATTGGATCTATGGTTGCAATGGCGACTGGAAATTTGTTCTCTGGAATTAAGCAGGCATATTTATTTGCCGCTGTTATTATTGTGATTGCAATGGTTCTCTGGTTTATAACCATAAAAACAAACCCGGCGGCGCCTAAGCAAGAGCCGGATGGAACATTAAAATACATGAAAAGCATTATCGGTAATAAAAATTTATGGTTGGCCTCGATTGCAGCTTTTTTTAATATGGGAGCTTTATTGACCGCCGGGAATTTTGCTGTTGTTGGAATTATTTCAAAAGGTATTGATCCTGTAATCGCAGGGCTGATGGGTTCAGTAACAGCAGCATGCTCATTGGCAGGTAATATTATCCTGCCTTCATTGTTCGCACATATTAAAAGAAGAAGGTCAGGAGCCGTTGTCAGCGCTTTGCTTGGCGGAGTAGTCAGCGCAATAGGATTTTGCATGCCATTCGGAGCGGGCGCTATGATTGTATTTTGTTTAGGCTATTTTATTATGGCAGGCTGCCTGCCGGTAGTCAAAGCTTATCCTGGATTACTTAAGGGAATTGATGCAAGAGCCGTAGGATCTGCCGGAGGGCTTCAAAGCACTTTGCAAAATCTTGGCGCATTTATCATACCTTCTTATATAATTGCGGCAATCTGCGGCGCAAATTATAACGCTATCTTTATCGCAACTGGTATATGCGTCATTATTGCTGCTGTATTTGTTGCATTATTGCCAGGTTGCGATAATAAGGAATAGTTAAAAGCGGATGATTTAGAAAGGACTTATAAAATGGCAAATAAGAAGTATGAATATTTATTGTCGCCTATTCAAATTGCGGGACAGTTGTTTAAAAATCGATATTTTGCAGCGCCAATCGGATATTGTTATCACCCTGTATCTGACCATCCCAACCATGAAGCTATTGCATGGTATGAAAGGAAGGCTGCAGGAGGTGCGGCAAGCGTTAATGTTGGATTTCTTGCCGCTGATAATGCCAGAGGTTGTGTTGGACCGATGATGAGACTCGATGATCCGACTGCCCTTCCGGCATTATATAGGCTTACAAGAAGTGTGACAAATCATGGAGCGGTTTGTGTTGGGGAGCTTATGCATGCAGGTGCGAATTCATATTACAGTAAGATGGCGCTGGGAAATGAAATCTATGGAGCAGTATCCTCTACGAATGCTCTTGGAATGGAAGTTCCTGAAATGCCGGAAGAGATTATATTGGAAACGATTGAAAAATTTGCAGATGCAGCAGCTTTCGCAAAATATGCAGGATTTGGAATGATTACTGTACATGCGGGACATGGATGGCTTTTAAATGAATTTATGGGACGAAGTAATACCCGGACTGACAAATGGGGAGGCGATTCAATTGAAAATCGTTGTAGAATCGTTGTTGCCATTATTGACAGAATCCATGAAAAATGCGGCAGAGATTTTCCGGTAGATGTTCGAATTACCGGCTCTGAGGATTTTGAAGGCGGATATGACGTCGGATATGGGATTGAAATCGCTAAACAGTTAGATGGACATGCGGATATGATTGGCGTTTCATGTGGACATCATGAAAAACAAGAGACCTTTACATTAACTCATCCAAGTATGTTTGTGCCTGATAATTCGCACGTGAAAATAGCAGCTGAAATCAAAAAACATGTAAAATATTCTATAGTTGGAGCAGTTGGAGCTATTAGTGATCCTGAATATATGAATAGAATTATAGGAGAAGGTTTGGTTGATGTCGTAATGGTTGCAAGGGAAATGATATGCGATCCCGATTTGCCGCTAAAACTTATGACTAACCGCGACAAGGAAATCCGAAAATGTTTGCGTTGCTTTGAATGCTTTAAAGCTAATTCAGGATATATTCAAATGCAGTGCGCAATCAATCCTGAGATAGGGCAGGAACGCGAAACAAGCATTATACCTCCTCTTCGATATAAGAAAAGAATTCTTATCGCTGGCGGAGGAATCAGCGGTATGCAAGCAGCATTAACAGCAGAAGAGCGCGGGCATGAAGTTATATTGTTTGAAAAAGAAGGCAGACTTGGGGGGATTCTGAGATGTGAGAAAGACGTACCGTTTAAAAAACATCTTGATGAATACCTTGATTTGCAGGCATATCTTCTTGAAAAATCAAGTGTTGATATTCATCTAAATACGAAAGTCACACCTTCCATATGCAAAGAATATAAGCCGGATGTTATTATTGCCGCACTTGGCGCAATTCCAAAAGAACTCCTGATTACAGGAGCGGAAAAGAATAACGTGATGAACGCCGTAACAGCATATAACAATGTTAATAACATCGGTAATGATGTCGCTGTATTGGGCGGCGGACTTGTTGGTATGGAACTGGCAATTTATCTCGCTCAGGAAGGAAAGAAAGTTAAAATCCTTGAAATGGCTGACAGGTTGAATGACAGCGGAAATTTCATTCACGGTTTGGCAATAAGTTTAGAATTAGCGAAATACAATATTGATATTTTTACTTCTACCAAGGCTGTTGAAATTACAGAAGAGGGCGTCATCGGAGAATATGTTGGAGACAAATATTCTGTTCCGGATTGCCCTACAATTAATGCGGCGATTCAGGCTTCCTGTTGTTTCGGGGTAACTTTTGCGGGGGAAGTTGAAATTGGAAGCAAGAAATTGTATAAAGCAGATACTATAATTACGGCGGCCGGTCTTGATCCGCTTATCGAGGAGGCTCTTTCTTTGAAAGACTATGCGCCTGAATTTTACCAGGTTGGAGATTGTATTTCGCCTAAAAATATTTTTAATGCCACAAGGACTGCTTATACGTTAGCAAGAGATATCGGAAGTAAATATTAATACCGGAGAAAGTAACAATCTCCATTTAGTCAATAACTAATACAGTCTCTGTGTCAGGGAGGCTTTCAATCAGTTCCATTCCGTCATTAAGGCCGAGAGCAAAGCAAGCGGTACTCAGACCATCGCCGGAGGAAGAGACTACCGTCTGGTCTGCAATACCAAGCGCTGCCAAAGGTGCGTTTGTTTCGTCAAAAAGTTTTTGGATGCCGATGGAATGAGCTTTGGCAAAGTTTTTATAACAGGCTGGAACATTTTATTCCAGCCTGTTACATTTCTTTATAAGAAATCTTAGTACCAATTCCAGAGGAGGTAATGACTTCCATTTCGTCAGTAATAAAGATCGCCTCTGTGTCAGGAAGTTTTTCTATCAATTCCATACCATCATCAAGTCCCAAAGCAAAACAACTGGTGCTCAGACCATCGCCGTCTACTGAATTTTTACAGATAATAGTTACTCCATATAGATGATTTTCAATAGGATAACCGGTTTCCGTATCAAATATGTGATGATAAAGGTTTCCATTCTTTTCGAAATATCGTTCGTAAACGCCTGAGGAAACCACGGTCTGGTCTGAGATTTCAAGAACTGCCAGAGGAGTGTTTGCCTCATCAAAAGGTTTTTGGACGCCAATGGAATAGGGACTTCCATCAGGTTTGCTGCCAATGACCAGAACATTTCCTCCCAGATTGATAGTTCCGGAGGATACGCCCTGACTTACCAGATATTCTTTCATCTTATCTGCGATGTATCCTTTGGCGATTCCGCCAAGATCCAGCATGGCATCCGGATCAGTCAGGGCGACTTTGCCATCCTGAATAGCTACTGAATGATAATCTATATGAGATACGATCCTTCGGATTTTCGTTTCTTCAGGAATGGTTCCCTCATTGTTTTTGAAATCCCACAGGTCAGAAAGAGCGCCGATCGTAATATCGAATTTTCCATTGCTCAATTCGGAATATTTGAGCCCATATTGAATCAATTCCAATGTATCCTTATCTACTTCGACATAGTTGCCCTGTGACTGGTTGATCTTAGAAACGTCGCTGGTATCAATGGTTCTGGAAAAAAGTTGCTCGTAATGGTCAGCCAGCTCAAAACAGTCGTCGATGAAAGCGGCATCCTGTGAATCGTACAAAGTGATGCTGATCACTGTGTCGAAATAGACGCCGGATTTTGAATATTCCGTATTTTTTGAAGAACAACCATTCAATATGCCGGAAAGCAGTAAAAGCGCAAGAAATAATATGGTAAGTTTTTTAAAATGTTTTAATTTATAGATCAATGGAAATATCCGCCTTTCCGAATGGATTTCATATACTGCGTATTAATAATGGATTAAAAGCAATCTAATCAGTATTTTTAGTAAATTTAATCAGTAATTGTAGTAATTTAATTAGTATATCATATTGATTTTTGTGATACAATCATTCTTGTGATTTGACATCAATCTTGTAATTTGACTTTGTTCGGGCTGTAGCAAACAAGTATTATGAAAAAATCTTTGTTTTTTCCATAATATGTGATAAAGTAATAATGTTTATGATAATAAAGTCTGTGAAACAGTTCTTATCATAATTTTAGATGATAGATTTTGTGAAACAGTTCTTATCATATATTTTTACATTTGGGAGTACATAGAATATGAAAGTAAATGATTATTTTAAATATAAAAAACGTATTGTAATTAAAATCGGCTCTTCTTCTTTACAGCATGGCAACAGCGGAGAACTGGACCTGATAAAACTGGAAAAACTGGTACGGGAGCTGTGTGACCTTAGAAATAAGGGCATGGATGTATGTCTGGTAAGTTCGGGAGCTATTGCAGTAGGCCGAAAGGCTATCGGCATGAAGGAGAAGCCCCGGGAGCTGGCGACCAAACAGGCATGCGCCGCTGTAGGGCAGGCTCGTCTGATGATGATCTATCAGCGGCTGTTCAGTGAATATTCCCAGGTAGCAAGCCAGATTTTGATGACAAAGAATACGATGGTAAATGACGTGTCCAGAGAAAATGCAAGAAGCTGTTTCGAGGAGCTGTTTCGTTTGGATATCATTCCCATTGTAAATGAAAATGACACGGTTTCTACCCATGAGATTCAGTTTGGGGATAATGATACATTGTCTGCGGTAGTAGCATCTTTGGTAAATGCAGATCTTTTGATCTTACTGTCCGATATTGACGGACTATATACAGATGATCCAAGAAGCAATCCGGATGCGCAATTGATCGAGAGGATCGAATGCGTGGATGATGAATACATGGACATGGCAAAAGATACCACGGGCAGTGACGTGGGGACCGGCGGTATGTCCACAAAGCTGAAGGCTGCAAGGATAGCGTCCGCATCAGGTGCAGACATGATCATTGCAAATGGAAAAGATGTGGGTATTCTCCATGAGATCCTTGACGGGGAATTTAAGGGAACGTTATTTACAAGCCATAAGGACGAGGCGTTTGACATTAATGAATATATCAGACGGCATTTTTAAGGTTCAGGTAAGAACAATATAAGGGAATGATAATATCAGAATGTCGAATATCTGTGTTGAAAAACAGAGATATCAGACGCTGATCGTGCAAATAGGATCATAGGATCGTACAGTAAAGGGAGATTATGAATCAGGGAAAAATAAACAGAATTAATGAGTTATATAGAAAATCAAAGGCGGAGGGGCTTACGGAGGATGAGAAAAAAGAGCAGACTCTTTTGAGAAAAGAATATATTGCCAATGTTCGTAAAAATCTGGTAAGCCAGTTAAACAGTATTGATATTCAGGAAAAGGATGGAAGCATCACAAATCTTGGGGAAAAATTCGGAAACAGGAAACCGGGCAAAAGTTGATCGGGTAATAGTTCAATGAAAAACGAATTGCGAACTGCGGCAAAACTTATCAGAAATTGTATAGACACAGAGGAATATCAGGCAAACAGTAGAAAAATATGCTCCTGTTTAAAAGAATTTCTTCAAACGTATGACTATCGCCATATTTATTTTTACTATCCATTGGGATCTGAAGCCGATATTTTGCCATTAGCAGAAGAAGCGCTGGAACAGGGAATGGAGATCGCGTTTCCAAAGGTTTATGGCGAAGACATGTCTTTTATTCAGATCAGGGATTTAAAGAATGATTTTAAAGAAGGCGCATTTCACATTATGGAGCCTGTATCAGACCGGGCAGTCGATTGGAAGGATGCCTGTGTCCTGGCGCCTGGATTGGTTTTTGACAGACAGGGAAACCGTATTGGCTATGGGAAAGGCTATTATGACCGGTATTTTTCCCACCATTCCCGGAGCGTTTTGATAGGAATCACAGATAGCCGTCTGATGATGGAGCGTCTGATAGATTCGAGGGAATGGAAGGCTAGAAGACTTATTGCAGAAAAAGAAGGCTCGCCTGAAATAACGAATTCTGTTTCGGAAAATGGAAGTATGTTAAAAGCAACAGAATATATTCCGGCAGAAGAGCATGATCTTAAAATGGATATGATCTGTACGGAACAGATGATAATCGCAATAAAATAATGATTGAACATGTCGTAATGGCAGATGCGGAAATAATTTAAAATGAAGTTGGGAGGCAGACGATATGAATTTATTGGAAATATGTCAGAAGGCCAGTCTGGCAGAGCGCGAATTGGGAAGAGTAAAAACGGTGGTAAAAAACGAAGCTCTTTGCCGTATAGCGGATGATTTATGTAAAAACGCAGATAAGATTCTGACTGAAAATGAAAAAGACCTTGTCAATGCAGCAGAGAAAAATATGCCGTCAGGCCTGGTGGATCGTCTGCGGCTGACAGAAAATCGGATCGCACAGATGGCAGAAGGATTAAAGCAGATTGCAGGACTGGATGATCCGGTGGGAGAAGTGCTGGGGATGAAGCTTCGTCCAAACGGATTGCTGATTGGACAGAAACGCGTTCCGTTGGGCGTTGTAGGTATTATTTATGAGTCCAGACCGAATGTTACTGCGGATGCTTTCGGGCTGTGTTTTAAGACAGGTAATGTAGTGATCTTAAAGGGCGGAAGTGATGCTGTCAACAGCAATATTGCCATCGTTTCCTGCATTCAGGACTCTCTTAAAGCTCTTAACTTAAATCCTGACTTTATTCAGATCATTTCTGATACAGACAGAAGGACGACAAAAGAATTTATGAAAATGAATCAGTATGTTGATGTGTTGATTCCAAGAGGCGGCGCCGGGCTGATTCGTTCTGTAGTAGAGAATGCGACGATTCCGGTTATCGAGACTGGTACGGGAAACTGTCATGTCTATGTGGATGCGTCGGCAGATCTGGAGATGGCTGTAAATATTATTATGAATGCAAAGACGCAGAGAGTCGGCGTATGCAATGCCTGCGAATCCCTTTTGATTCATGAAGCTGTGGCAGATGAGATCATGCCGGTTTTAGCGAAGAAACTGCAGGAAAAACAGGTAGAGATCGTAGCAGATGAGAATCTGGCATCAAAAGCAGAGGGGATTGGAGCTGCAACAGAAGAGGACTGGGGCACGGAATATCTGGATTATAAGATTTCCATGAAAACGGTATCCGGCGTGGACGAGGCAATCGCTCATATCAATAAATATAACACCGGGCATTCGGAATGTATCGTGACGAATGATTATAACAATTCTCAGAAGTTTTTGAATGAAGTGGATGCCGCAGCTGTTTATGTCAATGCATCGACCCGCTTTACAGATGGATTTGAATTTGGATTTGGCGCTGAGATCGGTATCAGCACCCAGAAGCTTCATGCGAGAGGACCGATGGGGCTGGAAGCCTTGACAACTACCAAATATATTATTTATGGAAATGGACAGGTAAGACCATAAATCAGGACATAAAAAAACGGATGCAAATGTAAATATGTTGAATTTATATTTGCCATCCGTTTTTCGTTGAATGCATGCCAATAAACCTGAGCGCATAGTGCAGGGACTATTGTTTGGAAATACCCTTTAATCTTTCAAAAATAGCTTCGGCAGAATTATCCTTTGCTTCAATAAAGTGAATCGGCTCATTGATGTCATTTAGATAATGAGCATCTGAGGAAGTCAGGAAATCACAGTTTTGAAGATAAGGAAATCGCTGTATGAAGCTGTCCTTATTCGTAATATCATGAAATTCCGCCATAGTAAAGGCGCTGTCAGGCGGGATAAATCCCAGGTTGCTGATCAGGCTGTTACTTCCTTTATCAATGTGAGCCGGTATCATGATTCCGCCATAAGGCTTCAGCGCCTCGGCTACGCCAGAAAAAGGGATCGAAGTAGCGCTGATCAGAAGCTTATCCAATGTTCCAGAGGGTTCATCCTGCTCATTGTAAATGATTTGATTCCCAAATAACATGGGATTATTTTTGATGTCTAACAGTGCGTTTTCATATACGAACCGGTCAAAGGCCAATGCCTGTGTGAGATTTGGGAAAAAACATAAAACATGAACCTCTTCCATGGTACACAATTCCATGCCGCACAATACGGTAACCCCATATTCTGCGGCGGCGGCGAGGATCGCAGGGCAGTTGCGGCAGGTATTATGATCTGTCAATGCAATGGCATCCAGACCAATGACTGCTGCCATGCCCGCAATATTTGCCGGTGTCATATCGTCGCTTCCGCAGGGGGACAGACAAGAATGTAAATGAAAATCGTAACTAAGCTTTTTCATGGATCTGTTCATACACCCAAAGGGCTGTCTCAAAAATAGGTGCGTCTGTGCGAAGTAAGGTAATGCCTTCCATATTGGCTTTCATTTTCATGTTGTCGTCAATGGCGGTGGAAGAGCATAAAATGACGCATCCGGCCTCTGTCAGAGAAGCCACAGCTAACGTGTTCATATTGCCCATCACGGTACACCATACGCATCCGGCTGGAGCCGTGCCCATGGCAACGCTCAGTAAATCACAGCAGAAGGGCGCTGTAAGTTCGCATTCCAGACGGGCGCCTTCATTTAATACTTCAAACTTCTCATATGTAAGCAGATCTTTAATCGTCATATTCATCCTCCTTAAATAGCTGACTTTTTTTCAAAGAATCATAATAGTCGCGAAGTAAGTAAATACAGTCTTCCTGTTTGGCAGACATTTTATCCCTGACGATATCCTCTGCAAGCGCGCGGCAGGTTGGCGCGCCGCAGGAACCGCAATCAAATCCGGGCAGGGCAGACATGATGTTTTCAACTGCCGAAAGATTTTCCATGCTTTCGCACATATTATTGCCCAGCTGATAAACAGGTTCGTAATCAATGTCATTCGTCCAGATTAATTCCTTTGGAGTTATATCCTTACATTCGGCAATTCGTTGTTTGGATACCGGAATATATTTATTTAATTGTTTGATTTTGGTTTTTGCAAGATATGCGTTTTCAACATTTAACACGCCTCCCACGCATCCGCCATTACAGGCATTCAATTCGATAAACTGCAGCTTCTCCGGAAATTTCTCGTCCTCCAGGTCTTCCAGCACGCGAATGACATTTTCAATACCGTCTGCAGCCACATAACTGCTGGATAATAAGCCGGCTGCTTCGCCGCCGCTGATACCCCACCCTATACCAATCTTACCGGAAATGGTAAGATTCTTGGGATTTTGTTCCACATTTTTCATGTGGGAAAGTAAAGACGGATAAATATTTTTTATTGCCAGTACAGCATCCACATTGCTTTTTCTTATGCCCAGCGGTTCCTGTATAAAAGTGACTTTTGAAGGACAGGGGGATATGAAAATCACTCCAATCCTGCCCGCCGCCAGTCCGGTATCCCGCATTGCTTTTTTACGTGCCAGTATTGCCGCAACTTCCATGGGCGGGAGGATCGGAAGCAGATGCTCCAGTAAATTTGGAAACCGCACCCTGATTAACCGTTCTATGGTAGGGCAGGCCGTACTGATAACGGGCCATTTGTCCGGATGGGTTCCTACATAATTTCTGGTAGCCTCTGATACCAGCTCAGCTCCTGCGCTTACCTCATAGACATCATCAAATCCCATGTCCAGCAAAGCGGACAGGATGATATTGATATCTGTTAAATTGTTAAACTGGCTGTAAAGCGTCGGCGCAGGTATGGCAACCGCATATTCAAACTGATCCAGTACGTCCATACGATCATATTTTGTCTTTTTGGCATGATGCGGACAATGCCTTACGCATTCGCCGCAGTCAATACAGTATTCCGGAATGATTTGAGCCTTTCCTTTTCGCACGCGGATCGCCTGCGTAGGACATCGCCTGAGGCAGGTAATACAGCCCCTACATTTATCTGCGTCTAAATAAACTGAATGAAAAAATTTACTCATAATAAAAATTACCTTTTAGAAATTTACAACCATGGTAACGGTTGTTCCAACATTAAGTTGTGTTTCGATCTTTATTTCATCGGAGGAGCGTTTCATATTTGGAAGCCCCATACCGGCGCCAAATCCAAGATTGATGACATCCTCATTGGCAGTAGAATATCCTTCCTGCATTGCGAGATCGATATCAGGGATGCCGGGACCTTTATCTTTCAGAACCATGACGATTTTGTCCGGATAGATATCAACGTCTATAACTCCGCCTTTTGCATGGATTACCATATTGATCTCGCCTTCATAAATAGCGATGGCGCACCTGCGGATAACATCAGGCGGGAGGTTTAGTTTTTTGAGAACCTGTTTCAGAGCGCTGCTGGCTTCTCCGGCTCTGGTAAAATCATCGCCGTCTACGTTATATTGATAGTGTATGCTATCCATGGATGCGACGCCCTCCTTTCAAGCCAGCCTGATGCAAGATCCCGCAGGCTTCAAACATCGTATATTCTGTACTTATGGCAGATATTCCGATTTCATCCGCTTTTTTTAGAATCTCATCGCTTGGTTTTTTGCCGCGTACAAAGATCAGACAGACAATGTCGAGCATCTCGGCGGTACGGATTACCTGAGGGTTTATCAGACCCGTAAGCAGAATGGCATCCTTTTTTATGTATGCCAGAACATCGCTCATCATATCAGATCCACATGCTGACTCAATATGATGATCTAAGTCGATGGTTTCGGTTAAAACTTTTGCATCCAGTAAAGAAATGATTTCTGATAAGAGCATAGTTGTCTCCTTTGTAATATTGTACTTTTTTAAATACATAAAATTGCAAAAATAGTATACCATACATATTGTGTATATTCAACAAAAAGGAATTGTTATTTTTATAACAAACGCACGAATGCATTTGAATTAATACAATTTAACAAAAATAAGCAAAAATAATTACCAATTTTTGTGGAGATAAATAGTTGAACATTGTATAGTTTGATGCTACTATAAATTACACAATGCATTTTTTTAAGATGCACTGGGAAACAGGAGGGATAATTTTGGAAAAGAAGAAAACAGTTCCTTTTCATGGAACACCAGAACAGGAAGCCCAGCTTCTACAGGTAATTGAAGAGCTGAAAGATGAAAAAGGTTCTTTGATGCCGATTATGCAGAAGGCGCAGGATATCTATGGATATCTGCCGTATGAAGTTCAGAAGATCATTTCTGACAAATTGGACGTACCTATGGAAAAGATTTATGGAGTAGCAACATTCTATTCACAGTTCAATCTTTTCCCGAAGGGAAGATACAAAATTTCCGTATGTCTTGGTACAGCATGTTACGTAAAAGGTTCCGGCGATATCTACAGTAAATTAATGGACAAATTAGGTATTGCCGGCGGAGAGTGTACTTCGGATGGAAAATTCTCGCTGGATGCCTGTCGCTGCGTAGGCGCCTGTGGATTGGCACCGGTTATGATGATCAATGAAGAAGTATATGGCCGACTGACAGTAGACGAAATAGATGGCATTTTAGCCAAATACGAATAATGCTGCCGGAAATTTCTTTAAATATTCTTGATATTGCACAAAATTCCACGAGGGCAGGCGCCACATTGGTAGAAATTTCATTGATCAGCAATACGAATGTACATACGATGGAATTTATCATTAAAGACAATGGCTGTGGCATGACTCCGGAACAGATCGCAGCAGTGGAAGATCCGTTTTTTACTTCGAGAACTACCCGAAAGGTAGGTTTAGGGATTCCTTTCCTTAAGCAGTCAGCAGAATGTACCGGAGGGGAATTTCACATTTCCTCAAAGGTAGGAGAGGGCACCAGGGTATCGGCTCTTTACCATACGGATCATATCGACTGTATGCCGCTGGGAGATATTACGGGGACTATCCTTACGATCATAACAGGACATGAAGATGTTGATTTTGTTTATGAATATAAAGTGGATGAAAGAGGCTTTACGTTAGATACCAGACAGTTTCGGGAAATACTGGGAGAGGTATCATTTTCAGAGCCTGAGGTTTATGCTTTTATATCAGAGTATTTAAAGGAAAACAAAAAAGAAATTGATGATAATATCAATGAATAATGGAGGATTTTATGAAATCACTGGAAGAATTAAAAGCGATCAGAGAAAAAATGCAGGGCAGCATA
>CAZLZX010000009.1:0-26059 GCA_964564095.1 uncultured Eubacterium sp.
ACAATAGCCATTTTTACATGACGTGATGTATCTGTAATGATGCAGAAACGGGTAATTTCAGATGCTGTACCGGCCGTAGTATTGACTGCCATCAAAGGAACCATCTGTTTTGTGGATTTATCGATTCCTTCGTAGTCATGAATTTTTCCGCCATTTGCGCATACAAGACCGATGCCCTTCGCACAATCGTGGGAGGAACCGCCGCCAAGTGAGATAATGGAATCGCAGTTATGATCGTTGAAAAATTTCTGACCAGCTTCAACATTTTTGTCTGTGGGGTTTGGCTCGGCGCCGTCAAAAACAACTGCCTGAATACCTGCTTTTTCTAAGATATCTTTTAACTGATCTGCCATTCCGCATTTTGCGAGAAATGCATCTGTTACGATCATGGTATGTTTTCCGCCAAGACTTTTCATTAAAGTGCCGGTTTCATTGACAGCGCCTTCTCCGAATACATTTCGGGTAGGTAAATAATAATATGTTGACATGATAATGTCCTCCTTATGAAGTTGATTTTTAAATCCGAGATCGATCTGAAACGAATTGTTTTTATTTTAATACAATCTGAACTTTTTGAAATGACCAAATTAGAAATAAAAAAAGATACCAGAAATAAATCTTTTTTTCGGGAAATAATATTTGTCCCTCTGCAAAGATTACATTTTTGTTGTCTTTTACAGAGGGACATCTCCAGGCTGCATGGCAACCAGTTCCTTGTGAGCACCAAAGTTATAATTGATTTATAGTTTGTGTTTTTTCTTTTTTAGATTTAATCGCGACGGAAAAGATCACGAGTATATACTTTGTATTCTACATCATCCAAACAACTATCATAACGATTAGCGATAATAGCCTGACTCATTTCTTTGAATTTGCTTATATCATTTACAACCCTGCTTCCAAAAAACGTTTCTCCATCTTTTAGTGTAGGTTCATAGATGATGACGGTTGCCCCTTTGGCCTTGATTCGCTTCATAACTCCTTGAATAGAGGATTGACGGAAATTATCGGAGTTCGATTTCATCGTCAAACGATAAACACCAATAACACATTCTTTTTCTCTTGAGGCATCATAGCCACCTTCTGTATATGAGTAATATCCTGCAATTTCCAGCACCCGGTCCGCAATAAAATCTTTTCTTGTTCGATTACTCTCTACAATGGCACTCATCATATTCTGCGGTACATCCTCATAGTTGGCCAGAAGCTGTTTCGTATCCTTTGGCAGACAATACCCGCCGTATCCAAAGGAAGGATTGTTATAGTGGGAACCGATTCTTGGATCCAGGCAAACGCCATCAATAATGTTCTGCGTATTCAATCCCTTCATTTCTGCATAAGTATCTAACTCATTAAAATAGGAAACTCGAAGAGCCAGATAGGTATTGGCAAATAATTTTACCGCCTCTGCTTCAGTGAATCCCATGAATAAGGTATCGATATCTTCCTTGATGGCGCCTTCCTGCAAAAGAGCAGCAAAAGTATGAGAGGCCTTTACTAATTTTTCATCATTCTCATCTGTGGAAACGATGATACGGGAAGGGTAAAGGTTATCATACAATGCTTTGGATTCGCGTAAAAATTCCGGGCTGAAAATTATATTATTTGTATTATATTTTTTCCTTACAGATTCGGTATATCCAACTGGGATCGTACTTTTGATGACCATAACAGCATCGGGATTTACCTTCAAAACTAATTCAATTACGGCTTCAACAGCGGATGTGTCAAAATGATTCATCTTGCTGTCATAATTAGTTGGCGCTGCGATGATAACAAAGTCAGCGTTTCTGTAAGCGGATTCTCCATCCGTGGTAGCCACCAGGTCCAACTCTTTTTCCGCCAAATATTTTTCAATATAATCATCCTGAATCGGAGATTTTTTATTGTTGATCAGTTCAACTTTCTCCGGAATGATATCAACCGCAGTAACATGGTTATGCTGTGACAGCAAGGTTGCAATGGATAATCCTACATAACCGGTACCGGCAACTGCAATATTCAGCGGAGTATGAGGTTTTACGGCTGCAGAAGAGCTTTCTTCCTCGAATACGGAAACAGGATCAAAATCCAATGCTTCTGCCAATGCTTCCAACTGCGGAATGGAAGGAATATAATTTTGCTTTTCTAAATGGCTGAGCATCGTGCGGTTGATGCCGGTCAGCGCTGCCAGCTGTTGTTGGGTTATGGATTTTGATTTCCTTTGTGTTGTAACCAGGTTTGCTAATTTTTTCATAGATAAATGTTTCATGTTTACACCTCGATAAAATGTTATTTATTATAACATTAAAAATGATCTTACTGTTAGTTTAAAAACATAAGAATGTTATCATAAAAAGGAAAATTCATCAATACAAAGATGCAAATTTATTAAAAGAATTTTGAAAATAACAAATAAAGTTATTTTAAATAACAAAAAGCGAGAGGAGAGTGATATTTTTAATTATAAAATTGAATAAAAAATAATTAAAATTTCCATCTTGAAAGCATCTGATATATGCAAGAAAAATTGCTTTGCGGCGTAGTATTTATGAATTTGTATCAATGAATAAGTTAAAAACGGAAAACTATCATAAAAAGGACATAAATAGGGAAGTGAAATGATTCAAAATAAAACCATTAATATTGCGAAAGAGAAAAGTGTTGATAAATAAAAGTTATAAAGCGGCGCTTTGCGAGGAATATGAATGGTTGATTATTCAAATATCTGGAAACACTTGAGTGCATACCGCCTAGAGCGGAACATGATGAAAAAGGAAATGGCGAAACTGTTTAACGTTAAAGAGTCACAATATGGGAAGCTTGAGGCCGGTACGGTAAAAATAACCTATGAAAAGCTGCAATGCTTTGAGGCGAATGGCGGAGATATATACTATATATTCACAGGATGCAGGAGAGAATCGGGTCCGATTTATGGCTATGTTTCTAAGTGCAAGACAAAGGCTGGAAAAGAAAAACTGTTGGATATTTTAATCGGCTTTATTGAGTTGGGAACATGGCTGGATGCGGGATCACAAACAAAGGTGTGTCTGGATGAGATGCCTCCGACTATGCATAAATGTATCCGTCTGATGGAATTGGAAAAAAGTGAACTAACGTTATGGAATAGAATACGAAATATTGAAGCTCTTAATCAGATTGAGATGGCGGAGGTGTTGGAGATTGATGTGAAATATTACCGTGCGCTAGAAAAAGATGAGACATTACCAAAAGTAGAGGTTCTTTATGCACTGTTTAATCAACTGCACTATTCTCCGCAATTATTTTTTGACAGAGAAAAGTTTTATCTTGATGAATTAAATCATTACTGGAATCGATTATCAAAAGAAAATCAAGTATATTTGGACTCAATGATAAATAGTATTATTTCCAGAATTGTAAAAAATGAATGTTGAGGAATTATTTCAACAACTTGGGTATATTGTATGTTATAGGATGAAAGAGGGCTGAATGGCATTATGCTATTCAGCCCTCTTTCAGAATAGTTGGCATGAATCAAACGGTATATGCATATATACTGAGCGGACATGAACAAAAAATGAACAATAATATTGAAATGTGTTCCGGCATAAGGTATAATGGGTGTAGTAAGGAGGTATTTCATGAAACGGGAAAATATTAATACAGTTTTCGATTTATTAGCGGTATTATGTTCTTGTTTCTCCAAGGAAGAGGAAAGAAGTTGTGTGAAAAAGTGGAGTTTGCACGAATCAGAAATGAGAAGTTATATAGCAAAATATAGTTTTTACATAGATTTGGTTCTAAATATGGCCGATAATGAATATATTTTTTCTGATAGCGATCTTTCAAAGGTAAATCGTTTGTTAAATGATATAGAGACTGATCATATTTCAAGCAGTGTATTGTTTATGCTTACGGTACAGATTGCAAATGCTATTGATGTGTATCAATGTTGGCAGATGAAAGGAAATATTTTCAGGATGGAACCATTGAATTCTAATTATGAGGAGTGTGGGATTTCAATTTATCCGTATACTGACCCGAAATGGGATGTGAGTAAATCAGAACGTAATAGGCAGAATACATTTAATTCAATGTTTAAAAGATATTTTATTATCCGTAAATCGGATGAATCTCCATTTAAAATGACAATGCATTATTGGAGTGAGTCAAATTTATTGCAGGAAACAGATTTTGGGTGGAAAATGAAGATAGCACTGTCTCCCGTTATGGACTCAGTAATGCTCTCAAGTCAGGAAATTGCAGGGGAACATGGTGTTGTGATAAACGGAATTGAGAATGTGGAAGTAGTGGAGAACCGTGTTCTTAGAATTTTTGAAAAGGTATTTTTAGAGGGCTATAATCTGATTGTATTTCCGGAGATGCTTGGAACAGAAGGCATAATTGAAAAGATCATCTGGAAAATGAGACAGCATCCGGAAATCGCGACACTGGTTTTGCTGCCTACCATATGTAGAGAAAAAATGAATTCCCTTAATGTGTTGGGACCTGGCGGAGTGAAAATATTGTGCTGGAACAAATCTGCAGAGTTTGTTTTGATTGATGAAAACAATATCAAAAAAAGAGAAATATTGGCGCAAAATAATGAAATACATGTTCTGCTTACAGAAGAATTAGGAAATATCGTATTTCCTATCTGTGCAGATTTTTTAGAACCGGAACAATACAATTTACTGCGTGATGTGGCCAGAGCTGACACGATTATATGTCCATCCTTTTCTCCTGGGGTTAATGCATTTAAAAGTACGTTGATCAAAGGTCTGGCCAGCAAGATATTAAGTATATGGATTAATTGTTGTGCAGCTAAACAATTTTCTGTTTGTCAGGACAAGTTCTCGAATACTTTGGGCATGATTCAGTTACCGGATGCCTCGGTAGACAAAAATATCATTACTGAATTACAAAGAAAATGTAAAGGTATCTGTGCAGATACATTGTGCTATTTCAGTGTGGCGCTTGAGTATAGAAATAATCGCTTTTATTGTGAGTGGAAACATTGTATTGCGGCGTAAACGAAATAAGAAGGGAGGGTTGAATATGACCATTAGGAATGATTATGTCATTAATTATTTTTGCGATGATAAGCAGAAAATAGAAAAAAATATTTATAAAATCTATCTGGAGTATATAAGTGGTATTACAGAAAAAAAACTTGACATTATTAAAGACCTTTACCAAAAAGTAAAAGCATTGAAATATGCCGGACAAGGATATATAGAATCTTTTGATCATTTGGAAGAAAAATATGAGTATTTGATCAATATAGGATATGTTAATGCATTGATTGATTCGATGCAGAAATATATTCAAAAATTGGATCGGGAGGATGATATCCTGAAAGTGAATACGAAGTATAAACAACCGATTTTAAAGGCTCTGGGCATGAAGGGATGTCTGTTGCATAAGGATTTGGCTGCATGGCTGGGGATTTCCACAAGTGCGTTGAATGCTGTGATCGGGAGGATGAATAGACAGAAAACAAAATTGATAAATATAGAATGTGTTAGTAAATACAAATTGTATTCGTTGACACCTGCAGCTTATCAATATGCAAAGAAAAATGGTTTGTTAACAGATCCCGAGGAAAACATTAAGAAAAAAGCAGAACGAAGGGATATTTCAAATAATATGGAAAATCTTCAGATCATGTTAAAAGAAAAATCCCGATTTGGTTATAATATGTGGGAAAATGAAAGAGAGAAGCATGAAGTATATAAAATGATAAAGGGATTTGAAGATACAGCAAAAAAGGAAAGAAAAGCAAAAATATATTTTTTTGATAGGAATTTGAAAATCAGTTAGTTATGTTGTGGAAGGGAGGAAATATGACCGATGACGAGTATAGAAATCTTGCAAAATATCGAAGAAGCATTGGGTACAAACTGGAAAAAAGAACTGGACTTATATATTAAAGAGGAAGATTTAGAAGAAGACAAAAAAGAACTGTTTTCACAATTTTTTTCGGCGTTAAAAGAGGATACCATTGAAGCTCGATTATCGAACTTACATGAAGTTGAAAAAATGATCAACAATGATTTGTTGTATGAAAGTGTAACGAATTATGTAGATGATATTTTGTCAGCATATAATGCAATTGCGCCGCTTAGAGCCATGGAGATAAAGGATGGCGGATTGGCACAAAAAATAGTCGATTGCGTATTTGATGAAAATATTTTGCGTTACAATCCTTATTTATATATGCGATATGAAGAGTATGAATTACTGAGTGAGGATGTTTTTATTGATATTACTACAGTATTAAGTTCCATGTGTACATTTCTCGTGTCCCAAAACAGTCATTATAGTATAATGGAAAAATTTATTTATGATCATACGCGATTATCTAAAAAACTGTGTCGATACATAGCAGATAAGATAAATGATAATTTTGAAAAAATACAAATGTGTCTGATTATGGATAAGTTATATGATTAGAACTTTTCTGAGTAAAATTAGCAGGTATATATTTCCAGTGATTTTTATCAGAAACCTATTCGGCACAGGAGGGGAGAAAGACTGTCATGGTACAAAATAGACCTCAAAACAAGGTTTGCAGTAACCTTTGTTCTGGGGTCTGTTCTTTCCTGTCAGAGTATTTTCAGAAAGCCCTTTTGATTGCGGATACTGCCTGTCCACCGATTTTACTTACTTTTCCGGCGCTGTATAGCAGTTCATGTTTTTCACTAACTCGAAGATCAATCTTTGCTGTTCCTGGGTCAGCAATGAAAAATGTTTCATAAATTCCACCTGAAAATGATTCAGGCACAGACATGTTTCGGAGTCGTCAATAAAAAACTGAGATAATGATATTTGAAGTCCCTGGCAAATTTGTTCCAGTGTATAGAGGCTGGGCAAACTTCCCCGGGTTTTCATATTGTTAAGGGTTGACTGTGACAGTCCGGTTAACTGTGCCAGCCTGTAATAAGACATGTCTCTTTGCTTCATTAGATTTTCAATTCTTTTATGTACATTCATTTTCTGTCGTATCCTCTTTTCTTTTCCGGTGTCGAATAATTGTTCATATTTTTTACCAGTTCTAATATCAGCTTCTGCTGATCTGACGTCAGTAATGAGAGGTGTTTTAAGATTTCTAACTGGATATTGTTCAGGCACTGACAGGTTTCGGTTTCATCCATAAAAAATTGAGACAAAGATATCTGCAGTCCCTTACAGATTTGTTCCAACGTGTAGAGACTGGGGAGACTTCCTCTGGTTTTCATGTTGTTAAGCGTTGATTGTGACAGACCGGATAATTGTGCCAGTCTGTAATAGGTTAGATCTCTTTGTTCCATTAAATCTTCGATTCTTTTATATACGTTCATTTTTTATCCTTTCCCGCATGATATTTATGTGCATTAGTATTTACAATATATTTGTAACAATTTATATCTCATAAAAACAGGTATCTATCATAAACAGGACACAAATAGGGATAAATATTCCGAAATAAAATCATTGATATTATGAAACGCCGAACGGCATAATGGGATGCCCCAATTCTTTATCTTTTTTGGCATGATATCTATCTGCATTAATATTTATAATATGTTTGTAACAATTTACAACTCATAAAAGTAGGCATCTATCATAAACAGGACATAAATAGGGAAAATAAATGTTCCAAAATAAAATCATTAATATTACGAAAGAATAAAAGTATGGATTGTCGAAATCCTTTTAATACTTTTGGAGAATATGAATGATTGATTATTCAGAGGTTTTGGGACGTTTAAGTGCATATCGAAGAAAACTGGATCTGTCGAAAGAAGAAATGGCCGGCATGTTTGGCGTTCATCCGACACACTATGGAAAGCTTGAGGCCGGGACAATTAGAATATCCTTTGAAGGGCTGAATAATTTTATAGGCCATGGCGGGGATATCTATTATTTGTTTACCGGGCATGCGCGGGAAGCGGGACCGGTTGAGGATTATCTTTCTAAATGTAAAACAAAGGCTGGGCAGGAAAAGCTGCTGCACATTTTAGTGGCTTTTATTGAACTGGGGACCTGGTTGGATGAAGTCGGGCAAAGAAAAGTAACATTGGATGAGATGCCTCCTACGGTGCATAGAAGCCTGCGTCTGATGGAACTGGAGAAGAAGTCACTTACGATATGGAAGCGAATCCGTAATGTAGAGCAGCTTACACAGGTTAAGATGGCGAAATTGTTGGATATCGATGTGAAGCGTTATCGTCAGATTGAAAAGGGTAAGTCCCTGCCGACTGTAGAGATTATTTACGCTATGTATTGCCGGTTGGATTATTCTCCTCAATTGTTTTTTGATAGAGAGAAATTTTATGTGGATGAATTGAATCATTATTGGAATGGATTGTCCGGAGAAAATAAGCAGTATTTGGAATCTCTTTTGGATAGTGTTATTCAAAAAATTGCCGAAAGTGAAAGAATTTGACTATATTTAAAATAGTATAATGAAAAATAAGGATCCTCCTTGTACCTCTTGTCGATGTAAAATTTGATAAGTAGTATGAGGAGGATTTTGAAATATGCGAATTTGCAGAAAAAAGTAAAATGGGATTTGCTGTTGCTATTTTTTTAAATATGAATTATGATTGCATTTAAAAATAAGGTATAGTATAAGAACTATTCCATAATGATATAGAGATTTTAATAAGGATATAGTAAAAAATAATGGGCATTAAATTGAAACATGTAAATATGCAATTTAGATTTTTTATATGGCTATTCCCGCTCTTCATAGCCGTTGCGATCTTCTGTTTTTCTGCTCAGCCGGGAGACGATTCCTCTCAAATGAGCAATGGCGTCATCCAGACGCTGCTGAATCTATTGGAGAAAACCGAAATCTTTCAGGATATGAACAGAGAAGAATTGTTAGCCGCCCTGTCTCTCCCTATTAGAAAAGGAGCTCATGTGACAGAGTACCTTCTTTTTTGCATCTCATTGCTGGCATCTTTCTATGTATCTGGCTTTAAAAAAAGCGCCTCGGAAACGCCGGATGGCATGGTGGGATGCCCCAGAGGGTATACCTTGGAGACGCCGGATGGCATGGTGGGGTGCCCCAGAGGGCATAAATGGATTGGATTTTCTCTATTAGTGACATTTCTGTATGCCTGTACGGATGAATTTCATCAGCTTTTTGTTCCGGGACGGGCGGGCAGATTTACAGATGTGTTGATTGATTGTACCGGAGCCCTGGCGCTTTGCATTATATTAACATGTATCCAAAGACACAGAAAGAACAAACTATTTTCTGGTAAATAAAACAAGGATATTTGAAACAGAAAAGAACTTGCATATTTAAAGCAGAGAAGAACAAGGATATTTGAAGCAGAAAAGAACTTGCATATTTGAAACAGAGAAGAACTTGGTAATTGATATCCTGTTAAATCCATAGTAAAATAAAATACTGTCCGGTAAGTTCACTTTATTTTAAATTAAGAAGTGATATCGTTGCCGATATCGCAGAGTGTACCAGTGACAGCACAGTGGAATGACAGAAAGGAACAGGTAAAACTATGATTATAAAAAAAGTAGAACTGGAAACCGTATGCGGATATACCAGCACCCTGCCGGAAAATGACAAGCCGGAAATTGCATTTGCAGGGAAGTCAAATGTAGGAAAATCTTCCTTGATCAATGCGTTGATGAACCGGAAGTCTCTGGCGCGTACTTCCTCCCAGCCGGGAAAAACACAGACGATCAATTTTTATAATATCAATGACGCCATGTATCTGACGGACCTTCCGGGATATGGTTATGCCAAAGTATCACAGAAGGAAAAAGAAAAATGGGGCACAATGATTGAAAACTATCTCCATACGTCCAAGCAGCTGCGTGCAGTTTTTCTTTTGATCGATATCCGTCACGATCCGTCTGCCAATGATAAGATGATGTATGACTGGATGGTATATCAGGGATTTCATCCGATCATTGTTGCCACTAAATTGGACAAGATTAAGAGAAGTCAGGTTCAGAAGCAGGTAAAAGCAGTAAAGACCGGATTGCAGGTGGAGCCTGATACGATCATTATTCCGTTTTCTGCTGAGACGAAACAGGGAAGAGAGGAAATCTGGGATCTGATGGATCAGATCATTGGCTATGAGGCGTAAGCTTGTGACATTGGATCCGGAAATAAGCGGATGCCTTATCAGATATATTGTCAGTATAGTAAAGTTATACCCTCTGGGGGACCCCATTATGCCATTCGGCGTTTTATAAGGTTAATAATAGTATGAAAAATAAGTATTTATTTGTCTTGCTGCTGCTTGTATGTATTGCAGCGGCGGGCCTGGGACTTACAACTGTATATGTGAACCGTCAGCAGCCTGAGCAGGATGATACGATGACGGTGGTTACTTCCTTTTATCCTATGTACATTGCGGCCATGAATGTGATCGGAGACAGTGAAGATATTGATCTTGAGAATTTAAGTGAACCGCAGACCGGATGCCTGCATGATTATCAGCTCACGCCGGAAGATATGAAATTATTGTCAACCGCGGATGTTTTTATCGTAAATGGCGGTGGGATCGAGAGCTTTTTGCAGGACGTAGCGGAAGAATACCCGGATCTTGTGATTATCGATTCCACGGAAGGAATGGAGTTGTTGGAGGATAATCCTCATGCGTGGATGAGTCTGACTGCTTATGAGCAGCAGGTGGAAAACATAGCAAATGGCTTATCAGACTATGTGGAAAATATGAATGGAATAGAAGATACTGACACAGAGTTTGAATATAAGGACGAAGAAGAATCTGGTTTTGTGAATTTAAACAGCGGGGCTTTAGATCAGACTTTTTTGGAAAATGCCCGGTCTTATATCGAAAAGATCAGACAGCTGGAAGCGGATGCTGCTGATATCAAAGCCATGACTGCTGGTGCAGAAATTCTTTCATTTCACGAAGCTTATGAATATGTGGCTGCAGATTTTGGCATGGATATCGTAGGCGAGATGGATCTGGATGAAGAGCGACAGATCAGCGCCGGGGAAGTGGCTTCTATGGTAAATCTTGTCCGGGAAAATGGAGTCAGGATCATTCTGGCGGAAGAGCTGTATGGAAAAAGCATGGGAGATGCGATACAGGCAGAGGCAGATGTAAATGTGGTCTACCTCGATCCTCTGACCAGAGGCGAATATGAGGCGGAGGGTTATCTGAAGGGGATGGAACATAATCTGCAATTGCTGCGGGAAGCCTTTTCGGAACCATGATATTAGGGGAGCGTGTTATGGAGCAGCAAATGTAAGATGTTTAGACAGGATAGTAGTTATAGGAAAGGATAGAACCATGAGGAAACTGTTGAACCCCTGTGGGCTTCACTGTATCAAAATGAACGACATTGGGGTTACCATAGCGGATCAGGTTATTTTAAAGGATGTCAATCTCCATGTCCACTGTGGAAATCTTGCGGCGATTATAGGAAAGAACGGTGCGGGAAAATCCACGCTGATACGGGCGATTCTTGGAGATATCCCTCATACCGGAAAGATAGAATTTAAGGATCATGAAAACGGAAATATTCAGAGATTGAAAATCGGTTACGTGCCCCAGAAGCTGGAACTGGAAAAGAAGACGCCGGTCAGTGTGTTTGACATGATAGCCGCCTTTCAGACAAATTTTCCTATTTTTCTAAAGAAAAAGAAGGCGGTTAGAGATGCGATTCTCGAGACCTTGAAAATATTCCGGGCAGAAGAACTGATTGACCGGCAGGTCTGCAATCTTTCCGGCGGCGAGCTGCAAAGAGTGCTTTTATCCATGGCAGTGATGGATGAACCGAATCTGCTGCTTTTAGATGAGCCGGTTTCAGGAATCGACCAGAATGGTATGGATCTGTTTTATGAGATCGTGGATGATCTGAAACGGCACTATGATCTGGCGATTATTTTGATTTCCCATGATCTCGATTATGTGGCGCGGTATGCGGATCAGGTTATCTTGCTGGATCAGACGATTTTGAAGCAGGGCAGTGTGCGACAGGTTTATGAGAGCCCTCAGTTCGAGCAGGTATTTGGCAAGTTCGATCTGGATACATTGAAGCCGAGCCGCGGAAAATCGAAAGCGGATCAGGGACATGATGCCGGACTTGACAAGGAGATTTTAAAAGGGAGAAGCCGGCAGGATGCACAGCCGGAATTTCCGGTTAAGGACAGGAGGCGATCATAATGATGGAATTATTTACTTCCTGGCTTAGTTATGACTTTATGAAGCACGCATTTGTGGCTGTTCTGATCATTACGCCGCTGTTTGGACTGATGGGAACCATGATCGTAAGTAATAAGATGGCGTTTTTCTCCGATGCACTGGGACATTCGGCGTTGACGGGAATGGCTATCGGAGTCATATTTGGTATTCAGGACACAAATTTATCTATGGTAATATTTGCTGTTGTATTTGCCCTGCTGCTAAATAAAATCAGCAGCCGTATCAAGGGCTCTACAGATACCATTATTTCAGTATTTTCCTCCTGCAGCATTGCCATTGGTCTGGCGATACTCTCCAGAGGAGGGAATTTCAGCAAATATTCCAGCCTGTTGGTTGGCGATATTTTAAGCATTACGAAAAAAGAAATTATATATCTGGCGCTGATCTTTATTGCCACCTTGGTATTTTGGATTCTTTGCTATAACAGATTGCAGGCCATCAGCCTTCACAGGACACTGGCAAAGAGCAGACATATGAAAGTGGCATTGATCGAAAATTTATTTTCTGTGTTTATCGCATTGGTTGTCATGCTTTCGATCAAATGGGTAGGTATCCTGATCATCAATGCTTTGCTGATCCTGCCGGCAGCATCTTCCAGAAACCTATCGGAGAATGTGCGGGAGTATCATCTGTTTGCCGTGATCTTTTCCATGTTTTCCGGTGTGATAGGGCTGCTCATTTCTTATTTTACAAATGTGGCTACGGGTCCGATGATTGTGATCATTGCGTCTGTCATCTTTTTCGCCACATATTTCTACGGAAAGAATCGATAGAGGGTGTAAGCCCTCTATTTTTTAATAATTTTTAAGAAAAAATTCCATTTTTGGTAAGATTTTAACGAAAAACGGGCAATAATTCATATATAGTTCATAATACGGTTTTAAACTGCTTAAGGTTTATGAAAATGTGTGCAAAAGCAGATGGATTTTGCATGGTATATGGAAATTCTCATAAAGGATAAGCAAAGAGAGGAACGTTATGGAGAAGAAAAAGCTGAATATTTCCCACAATCTGATGGGATGCCGGTTCGACAACTGGATGCGCCTGATTCATGAAAATCCGATCACACCGGAAAACAGGAAACAGGTTCGTATGATGTCTGTTGTTTCATTTGTTTTGGGTATTCCGGCGTTTTTGGAGTGGCTGATTTTTTATATTCCGATCAAGCGGACGAAATTGAAAAAGGATCCGGTCTATATTGTTGGGCATTGGCGTACAGGTACGACATATATGCAGAATCTTTTGACCAGAGATCCGCAGTTTGGATGGTTTGATCCGGTTAAGACCGTGTCTTTTAATAACTGCATATTGATGAAGCCTGTTTTGGCAGCAGCGCAGAAGAATCTGCTGCAGGGGGCGCGTCCGATGGATAATCTGGAATATACATTGGATCTGCCTATGGAGGAAGTCTTTGCGCAGGCTACGATTTCCACACAGGCGATTGCCCATATGCTAGTATTTCCCGATGGGGGAAACGGCGTCAAATATATTGAGACGGCATTTATCGATGAGCAGCCTGAGGCAAAGCAGAGAGAATGGTATAAGGCATATGATTACATTTTGAAAAAGGTTACCTGGATCGAGAAGGGCAAGCAGCTTTTACTGAAAAGTCCGGAGAATACCTGCCGTATCGGTATGCTGAAACGCTGTTATAAAAATTCAAAATACATCAATATTTACAGAAATCCGTATACGGTAGTTATGTCAACCATAAATATGTTTAAAAAGGAGATGGCTCTTTTCTGTCTGAATGAAAAGCCGTCCGATGAATTTATCGAGAATACATGTATTGATCTGTTTGAACGTATTTACAGAAAAGCATTTCAGGAGCTTTATTCCATGCCGGAATCTGACTATATAGACATTTGCTACGAAGACTTTTGTAAGACTCCGAGGGAGCATGTGAAGATGATCTATGATCATCTCGGACTGGATGGCTACGAAGAGGCGCTGCCGTATTTTGAAAAATATCTGGACAGCCAGAAGGACTATAAGAAAAATCATTTCGAGCTGCGGGATGATTTACGGGATAAAATCAATGATCGCCTGGGATTCTATTTTGAACGTTATGGTTATGAAATGATAACAGGTGCGAGGGAGGAAAAGTAAATGGATCATTTGGACAAACTGGAAGCAAAAAGCGTACACATTTTAAGAGAGGCCTATGCGGCGTTCGGAAATCTGTGCATGCTCTGGTCTATCGGAAAGGACAGTACCGTTTTGCTTTGGCTGGCAAGAAAAGCATTTTATGGACATGTACCGTTTCCGCTGGTGCATGTGGATACCCATTATAAAATACCGGAAATGATCGAATACAGAGATCGTCTTGCAAAAGAGTATAATTTGTACATGATCTATGGAGAAAACAGAGAAGCTCTGGATGCAGGCATGACATTTCCGAATGGAAAGGTTTCCCATATGGAATGCTGCAAGCGTCTGAAAACAGAGGCGCTGACACATACCTTAAACGGAACCTGGCCCCGTTACCGTCTCAATCTCCAGACCGGAGAGTATGAGCAGGACACAGATACTGCCGCTTATACTGGCGTGATCGTAGGCGCCCGTTCCGATGAGGAGGGCTCCCGTTCCAAAGAGCGTTACTTCTCTCCGAGAGATCAGTACAATGACTGGAACCTGGACGATCAGCCTCCGGAGTTTTGGAATCAGTTTAAGACAGATTTTGCACCGGGAACCCATGTAAGGATACACCCGCTGCTTGACTGGACGGAGTTAAATATTTGGGAATATATTGAGCGGGAAAATATTCCGACTGTTTCTCTGTACTATAATCAGGGCGATGGAACCAGATACCGTTCCCTGGGCTGCGCTCCCTGTACGAAACCGATCAAATCTGAGTCACGCAATCCGAGAGAAATCATTGAAGAGCTGAAAACAGGCGCTCTTTCCAATATCGCAGAGCGAAGCGGACGTGAGCAGGATAAAGAGGACGGAGGTCTTGAGACACTTCGCCGAAATGGATATATGTAGGAGGGCGCACACATGCAGATGGAAGAATTATTGAATATAGTAACCGTAGGCCATGTTGACCACGGAAAAAGTACGGTAATCGGAAGGCTTCTTGCAGATGCAGGCGCTTTGCCGGATGGAAAGCTGGAAGCGATCAAGGAGAGCTGCAAGAGAAATTCCAAACCCTTTGAGTATGCATTCCTGCTGGATGCCTTAAAATACGAGCAGGCGCAGGGTATTACCATCGATACTGCCCGCTGTTTTTTCCAGACAGATCAGAGAAGTTACATTATTATAGATGCGCCGGGGCATATTGAATTTCTGAAAAATATGGTAACCGGAGCTTCCAGAGCGGAGGCTGCGCTTTTAGTCATCGATGCATCCAGAGGCGTGGAGGAAAATACAAGACGTCACGGCTATTTCCTCTCCATGCTTGGCATCCGTCAGGTGTCCGTTCTTGTAAATAAGATGGATCTGGCAGGCTATCGCCAGTCCGTATTTGATGACATCAAGACAGAGTACGAAAAGTTTTTAAAGAAGATCAATATTGAGCCGGAGACATTTATTCCGGTCAGCGGTATGGAAGGCGATAATATTGCGATCCGTTCTGCAAATATGGACTGGTATACAGGTCCGACCGTGTTAGAACAGATGGATGCTTTTCATGCGATTCCGGAACCGGAAAACATGCCGTTCCGTATGCCGGTACAGGGTGTATATAAGTTTACCGGAAGCAATGACAGCCGTCGTATCATCGCAGGTACGGTGGATGCAGGTAAGGTAAAGGCGGGAGATTCTTTAGTATTTTATCCGTCAGGCAAGAAGACAAAGGTAAAATCTCTGGAAGTGTTTAATGCCGAAGTGCCGGAGGCTTTCGTGGCAGGTAACGCAGCCGGATTTACCATGACAGAAGAAATCTTTGTAAAGCGTGGGGAAATTGCCTGTGTGGCGGGAGAGGAAGCCCCTCATGTGGGAGTAAAGATCAAAGTAAATCTGTTCTGGCTTGGAAAAGAAAATTTAAAGCTGGATAAAACATATTTCTTAAAATGCGGAACAGCGAAGATCGAGATGCGTTTAGAAAAAGTAGAACGTGTTGTCAACGCATCTGATTTGAGTTGTATCAGCCGCCAATATGTGGAAAAAAATGAAGTTGCAGAATGTATCCTGAAATTGGACCGCCCGATTGCTTTTGATCTGGCAGGCTCCATCGAGGCAACCAGCCGTTTTGTCATCGTAGATGAGTATGAGATCGCAGGCGGCGGTATCATCACAGAGGCTATGAAGGATGAGGCGTATGACGATAAAAATATTCGCTGGTCCTCTGATGCCATGACTTCCACGGAGAGAAGCAGAATGCTGGGAAACAGCGGTCTGGTAGTCTGGATGACAGGATTGTCCGGTTCGGGTAAAACGACCGTAGCTCAGGAAGTGGAGCGCAGACTGGTGGCGCAGGGGATACCCGCTTATGTGCTGGATGGCGATAAGCTGAGAAGCGGCCTGAACAAAGATCTGGGATTTTCAGAGGAAGACAGAAAGGAAAATATTCGTCGTACTACGGAGATCGCCAAAATGTTTAAGGATGCAGGAATCGTTACCTTTGTAACTCTGATTTCACCGTTTGAAGAGGCAAGACAGAAAGCCCGTGCCCAGATAGGAAATGGCTTCTTAGAGGTTTATATGAAAGCCGATGTGGAGACATGCAGAAAGAGAGATCCGAAGAAGCTGTATGAAAAGGCATTAAGAGGCGAGATCAAGTCCTTTACCGGCATTGATTCCCCGTATGAAGTGCCAAAAAATCCGGATCTGCTGCTGGATACGGAGCTTTGGAGTGAGGAAGAATGTGCAGAGGCGCTGCTGAGCGCCGTACTTACCAAAATTAAACGATAATCAAGCTTGTTGAAAAGACAGGTAAATAGTAAAAGGAGCCATACATTGACTGAGGTGTTCCAGTTGTGTACAGCTCCTTTTGCGTTTGTGAAAATAAATATGTTGAGAAGCGTTTGTCTGTCCGGTTATCTGTGTGAATATTATGCATCTTGGCTGATTCGCATCTCGATCATGTTCATGATCAGATCCACGCTTCCTTCCACTCCGTAGAACGCAGTATTGATACATGCATTATACAGAGACGGGGTTCCCCAGACCTTTCCTGTATAAAATTTATAAAATGAAGTTCTGTGTTTGTCCAGCATAAGTACATTTTTCTTAGCCTGCTGTGCATCTACATGATTTCTTGCCATCTCTGTTTTTATCCGCTCTTCCAATGGTGCGCACAGAAAGATGGAAATATGCGGTATCATAAGCTGCTCCAATACATGATCCGCACAGCGGCCGAGAAAGATACAGCTCTGGCTTTCTGCAATCTCCTGGATGACTTTTCTCTGTGCAAAATAAATCTTATCATGAGGCATGGAGCCGACCTTGGGCAGCTTGTAACCGGTGGAAGGGCTTCCCGCAGAAGAAATGTATGTGTTAATATCTGCATATCCAACGCTGCTTATATTATATTTTTCACAGGCCTGAGTCAGAATATCCTTATCATAATACGGAAGTCCGGTCCTTTTCGCAAGTAAAATGCCGGCCTCCTGTCCGCGGCAGCCGTATTGTCTGTTGATACAGATGATCAGCTTTTTATCTGCCGGAAATGGACGTGCAGTTCTGTCAATGATCTCCAAGGCGGAGGTAAGATAGTAGCTTTGCGGATCAAATTGCTTTAACGCTTCTTCGATCTCAAGATATTCCGCAACGAGTGCATCGTAACAATCTTCATCCTCCAGTGTTTTCAGCATATTGGAAATCAGGATCATTTCCTGTTTCAGGATTCTGTTTTTATCTGTTTTCATCAGACGAATCAATTGATTGACAGAAATCTTTTTCTCGGCAGGCAATGTTTTTCCCAAGGTACTTCCGGTTGCTTCATAAACTTTGGTGTCCAGATCATAAATGCGGCTGGCAAGTTCTTTGTCGCTTAATTGATTGCTCATAGTAATTCCCCCCTGAATTTGATATACTGCTGTTATAGGAATGATTGCATGAATCCTATAATAAGACTCCAGAAAATACTGCATATTTTCTGTTGTTATCATATGAGAAGCTGAAAGGCATTTCTCATATAATATATTATACCACATTTTGGTAAGGTTTAATACCAGAGGAGTATAGGATGCAATAAAAAATGTAAATTTGCCGAAATCAGTATATAAAAGCAGGAGAGATATAAATGATGAGCAATAAGATCGAGATACAGATTATAGCCAGAGCGTATAGTGATTTATCAGCAAAGTTTGGGATTCCCAGACAGAGCGGTCTGGCAAAGCATCTGACAGCAAGGATCGTCTTTGAGCCCGGGTATCGGAATGAACATGCCGTGCGGGGGCTGGAAGAGTTTTCGCATATCTGGCTGATCTGGCAGTTCTCGGAGCATGCAGGGAAGGACTGGTCGCCTACCGTACGTCCGCCAAGGCTTGGAGGGAATACGAGAAAAGGGGTATTTGCCACCCGTTCTCCCTTCCGGCCGAATGGGCTGGGGATGTCCAGCGTGAGATTGGAAGGGATAGAATATGATCGGAAGCTTGGCCCTGTGCTTCATGTATCCGGTATAGATATGATGGATGGAACCCCGATTTTTGACATTAAACCTTATCTGCCTTATGTGGACAGTCATCCGGATGCAAAGGGCGGGTTTGCGCAAGCGCATAAAGATGACAGGCTGCAGGTGCAGGTTTCAGAGGAATTAAAAAAACTGCTTCCGCCTGAAAAATGGGAAGCAGTGATGGAAATTTTAATGCTGGATCCCAGACCGTCTTATCAAAATGACCCGGATCGGGTTTACGGGGTATCCTTTGCAGAATGGGATATCCGCTTTAAAGTAGCGGATGGTATTCTGATCGTGCAGGATATTGTCCGTACAGACTAGCCCTATATTACTTTTTTAAATACACGGTAAAAGTAGTGCCTTTACCGGGAGCGCTGGAGCATTCAATCCTTCCGCCGTGGAGCTGGATAATTTTTAAGGCAATGGAAAGTCCCAGCCCGGTGCCATCTTTTTTGTGGGAGGTATCGCCCTGGTAAAACTGCTCAAAAATATGATTTTTCGTGGTTTTATCCATACCAGGCCCCTGGTCACGGATATAAACCGTATAGGTATATTGGGTTGACAATAGGCTGATATCGATCAGTCCGCCCTGGGGCGAAAATTTTATGGCATTATCCAAAAGGTTTAACCAGATTTCAGAAATCAGAGCTTTATCGCCCTCGTAGGGGGCAGAGGGAAGGTGCAGCTGAAAATGAATATCCTTTTGATTCCATTTTTGTTCCAGCAAAAGTATGGTCTGGCGGATCTGTTCGTCCAATAAAAATGAAACACTGCTGATCTGTACCGTGTCATTGTTCAGCTTGGAAAGCATTAAGATATTGCTGGTCAGATCAGACAGGCGCCTGCTTTCCTGCACGATGAGAGCGGCATATTCTTTTCTGTTTTCTTCGGAAACCGCATCTTCCGTCAGCAGTTTTCCATATCCGTTGATGATAGCCAGCGGTGTTTTAAATTCATGGGATACATTGGAAATAAAGTCCTTTTTCAGATACTCGTTGCTTCGCAGCTCCTTGATCATAATGTTAAACTGCTTTTCCAGATCTCCAAGTTCATCCTTTCTGCCGGATTCTTCTATTTGAATATCAAAATTCCCCTTTGCAAGTTCGCCTGCGGCATTGGAAAGCTCTACGATAGGCGTGGCAGTTCGTTTGGTAAAAGCAATAATAAAGCCGATCAGAACCATGAATGCAAGGATAAATAAGATAATTTCCTTTAAAGCATATCCGTAGAAGAGGATGTGCATTTCTTTTTTGTTAAGAATAATATTATTTTGAAACATCCATGCCAGAGTGATAGTGGCGATGGAGGAAATTAAAACAAGCAGGATTAAGATCAGACTTAAACGTCTGCGGATTTTCTTCATAGTCAGCTCCTCTATTTGCAACAATAGAATGGTTTTAGATGTATGGCGGCAAAAAATATATGGAAGGTATTTTATTGCACCGGAAGGACCGCTTTATAACCAAGGCCCCGGATTGTCTGGATTTCAAAGCATGTGAAAGGAAAAAACTTTTCACGAAGGCGTTTGATATGCACATCCACGGTACGGGGATCTGTTTCAGAATCAAAGCCCCAGATATCATCCATGAGATTTTGGCGGGTAAAGATCTTTCCGGGATGTGACAGCAGGGTGTAGAGCAAATAAAATTCCTTCGGGCGCAGCTCTATCTGCATATCCTTCCACGTTACCGTCAGTGTTTCTTCATCCAGTGTACATCCGTTGATTGTCAGAATGTTTTCACTGGAAAGCTTCGCCCGGCGCAGCAAAGCTTCCACCCGGAGCAGCATTTCATCCATATCAATGGGCTTTGTCATATAGTCGTCGGCCCCGTCCTTGAACCCTTCCCGCTTGTCGTCCAGTGTATTTTTTGCTGAAATGATCAGGATGGGAAGCGTGTAGTTGGCATTGCGGATTTGTCTGGTCAGTTCAAATCCGTCTATTTCCGGCATCATAATATCTGCGATCAAAAGCTGTACGGATTCTTTTTCCAGTACGTCCAGCGCTTCCGCTCCGTTTCCGGCTTCAAACACAATGTATCCTGCCCGCAGCAGATGAATTTTTAATAATTTGCGATAATCCTCGTTGTCCTCTGCTATCAGAATATGAACCATAGTATAGTCTCCTTTGCATCTGACTCTGTGGACAGTTTACCACGATTGCCATTTTCTGTCGAGATACCAGACCGTCCGTGGCGGTAAAGATTTTGACGCAGTTTATAACGGATTTCAAGGGAAATGTATGATCTTTTAAAGTTGACTATTCTTAAAATGTCAACCATTTTTGAAAAATAAGGTTGACATTTAAAGGAGAGTATTTTATACTGACATACGGATTTGAGAAAATGTAAACTTATTCCAAATACATTTTGATTGGAGAAATGAATGATGAATCAGAAATTTTCGGTACAGGAATTAACGACGATGGCGCTGTTGGCAGCATTGCTCTGTGTGTCTTCTTATATCAGTATACAGCTTCCTTTTTCAGCAGCGCCTATAACCGCCCAGACTTTGATCGTTAACCTGATAGCTCTTTTGCTGAAACCTAAAAAGGCGGGTATTACGGTAGGTATCTGGATCCTGCTCGGTCTTGTGGGACTTCCGGTGTTTTCGGGAGGAAAGGGCGGTTTTGGCGTACTGGCAGGACCTACCGGCGGATATATTATCGGTTATCTGGTGGCAGTGATGATCATTGCACTGATCAGAGGAAATAAAAATAAAGCAATCAGAAATATGATTTCAACGATTGCTGTGGGCATTCCTGTGATCTATGTGATCGGTGTGCCATGGTTAAAAGTCGTTGCGGGACTTGACTGGAAGGCAGCAGTGATCACGGGACTTCTTCCGTTTATTGCCGGAGATATTGTAAAAGCGATTGCTTCGGTTTATATTGCGAAACCGCTGTATAAGGTAGTAAATGTAGAATATAATGAGCGGAAAAAGACTTCTAAGATGGTGGATTGACAAAGCTTAGATGATAAGAGAAGCGAATACGGAAATTGCCAGAGAGATGGAGATTGTTTCTTGACAGTCTCCATTTTTTAACATAAAATAGGTTGCAAGCGACTTATTTTGGGACGGAATTTGAATCCTGTGATTCATCACATGGAAGCTTAGATGCCGTTCCTGCATTTCCGTATGGAGGATCTATGGAGCTGATAGAAGTAAAAATATTAAATACGACCATTGACCGGGTTATGAACAGACAGATGGGGGAGCTTGGGTTGACATCCGCACAGTCTCATGTGCTGGTATTTTTATATCTGTGCAAAAAGGATATCGTTTGCCAGAAGGATATCGAACAGGCGCTGTCATTATCACATCCGACAGTCAGCAGTATATTAAAACGGCTGGAAGAAAAGCAGATGGTTATTACAGAGGCTATGGAGGAAGACCGCCGGTTTAAAAGCATCAGGCTTTCCGAAAAGTGCAATGATATTAACAGACAGTTGTTTGAGAAAGTATCTGCTGTCTATGAGCAGGCAGTCACGGGCTTCAGTGAGGAGGAGCTTTGCCGGTTTTCGGATTTTCTGAAACGTATGAATGACAATCTGCAGTAGTTTTAGCGGGATATTTTTATAAATTCTATTTTTTTAACCATATAGGTCGCATACGACGTAAATAAGACGCCAGTTGTAAAGAGGGAGGATAAATTATGGAAACGAAAATTGTTACGATCAGCAGGGAGTACGCCAGCGGTGGCCGGACGATTGGAAGAAGAGTGGCAGAACAGCTTGGAATTCCCTTTTATGATACGGAGATTATTCGTGAAACAATGAAAAAGACAGGCTTGTCCGAAGAAATGATACAGAGTGCGGAACAGCGTGTTACAAGCAGCTTTTTGTTCAACATTGCTATGGGAGTCGATGTGGGACGGAATTATATGCAGAAGATTCATTTTGCTGAAAGGGACGTTATATTGGAGAAGGTATCCCAGGGACCATGTGTTATCGTAGGCCGTTCCGCCAATTTTATTTTGCAGAATCAGGTTCCTGCATTACGTGCATATATTTATTCTGATATCGAAAGCAGAATTGAATATGCAGTAAAAAATTATGGTATTGACAGCAATGAGGCCCGGGCAATGATCCTTCGCTCGGATAAGGACAGAAGTCTGTACAGCAAAAGCTTTTATGATGAAGAGTGGGGCGAACGTACAAATTATGATATGATGCTCAATTCAGCAACGCTTGGAATTGACGGTTGTGTTGAATTGCTCATCAGAGCATATCAGAGCGGGAGCCATCAGGACTGATTCGCATCCGAAGGAAGCTCCTGATAAGGTTTTTGCAGATAAGTATTAAGAAGTAGAGAGGTTTTAATTGTAATGAGTAATGAAAGTGTTAAAATACCGGCAAGTCTGACGCTTTCCGTAGTGGCGGCTTGTCTGGTGTCTTTTTGCGGCCTTTTGATAGAGACCGCTGTTAATGTTGCCTTTCCGACGATCATGTCGGATTTTTCTGTGTCCACCAAAGCAGTGCAGTGGTTGACGACCGGTAATCTTTTGGTAGTTGCCATGATCACTCCATTGTCCGCTTTTTTGCAGAAACGATTTAAATTAAAAAGCTTGTTTTGTTTCAGCGCAATTTGTTTTCTGATCGGTACGATCTGTGCCATTGCAGCGCCATCTTATGAGATTTTGCTGCTTGCCAGACTGATCCAGGGTGTAGGCACCGGCGTAGGTGTTCCGATTGCGTTCTGCATTATTTTGGAGCAGATCCCATTTCAAAAGGTAGGAACCTATATTGGATTCGGCGCGCTGGTTTCTGCTGCTGCGCCGGCACTGGGACCTACTTACGGTGGAGTCATTACCTCCACCCTTGGCTGGAGATTTATTTTTATTATTTTAATTCCGGTTCTGATTATTACTCTGATTTTAGGAATCGTTACAATAAAGGAATTTCATGAGCCCGAAAAAGTACCGGTTGATATTCCGGGAATTTTACTGATCATGGTAACCTTTTTCTGCCTGGTATTTGGATTCGCCAACATTGGCTCTATTGTAACAAATCCGGTATTTGAGATTCTTATGTTTGTAATCGGTGTTTTGGCATTGATCTTCTTTGTAAAGCATTGCACGCGCAGTGATCATCCGCTGATTCAGGTAGAGATCTTCAAAAATGTGTCCTTCGACTGTCACATGATCTGTTTCTTCCTTATTAATGCGATCATGCTGGGCGCAGCATTTTTACTGCCGAATTATTCCCAGATCGTTCTGGCATGTTCTTCTATGAGTGCGGGACTTATGCTTCTGCCGGGTGCAGGTTTAAACGCAATGATCGGACCGTTTAGCGGAGCCGTACTGGATAAGATCGGGGCAAAGCTTCCTATCATGACAGGAACGGTTTTGATGACGATTGGTATCTTTTTGATGATGATGTTTGGAAAATCCCTGAGTCCGGTCATTATTGTGGCATTTTACATTGTATTTGGTTTGGGATGCGGAATTGCATTCGGAAACACGATGACAGTTGCGATGATGCGTCTGCCGGTGGAATTGAAATCCTATGGTAATACGGCATTAAATACCTTGATGCAGTTTGCCGGCGCAGTAGGCACAAGTATATGTGCGGCCTGTGTAGCTTTTACGCAAAATTCTCCTTTGCAGATGGCATATGAGGAAAAGACTGCTCTTGGATCAACCTATGGATTTGTTTTTCTGTTTGTGTTGACAATTTGTTGTGTCCTGTTACAGATTATCGGTTTTAAATGTTGCAAAAATAAGAAATAAGCACAAATGTTAACCTAAAAAACCAAAAAGGTTGACAAATGAAGAACATGGATTTATAATACGGAAAAACGTAAAAGAGGTTTAGAATCATGGAATTAAATAAATTAGCAGACGAGATCATAGAAGGAAGACGATTGGGCAGAGAGGATGATTTGAGCTTTTTTCTTTCCTGCGACCTTGACGAACTGTGCGAGGGAGCGGATAAGATCCGTCAGTATTTTTCCGGTAATAAAGTAGATCTGTGTACGATCATCAATGGAAAAAGCGGAAGATGCGGTGAGGATTGTAAATACTGTGCGCAATCCGCACATCATCATACAAGCTGTGAAGAATATGAGTTTTTAGATGAAGATGTGATCGTAAATGCGGCATTGGAGCATGAGCGTGAAGGCGTAGACCGTTTTTCCATTGTTACCTCCGGGCGCTGTCTCAATGGAGAAGATTTTGAGAAGGCATTGTCGGCTTATAAGAGAATGAAAAAGGAATGCCGCATCTCACTGTGCGCTTCACATGGTCTGCTGACTGCCGAACAGTTTCGCAGACTTCGTGAGGCTGGTGTGGAGAGCTATCATGCAAATCTGGAAACGTCCAGACGCTATTTTCCGTATATATGCACGACCCATACATATGATCAGAAAATAGAGACGATCAAACTGGCGCAGCAGGCGGGTTTTTGTGTCTGTTCCGGGGGTATAATCGGAATGGGAGAGACATGGCAGGATCGCATTGATATGGCGCTGACTCTTGCAGAGCTTGGTATTGAATCCATTCCTGTCAATGCATTGATGCCGATTAAGGGAACGGCGTTTCAGGATATACCGCAGCTTTCCAGAAATGACATTTTGAGAACGATCGCAGTGTTTCGCTATATTAATCCGACAGCGAATATCCGTCTGGCAGCAGGCAGAGCATTGCTTTATAACAATGGAGAAGATGCTTTCTGCAGCGGCGCCAGCGCTACCATCACAGGTAACATGCTGACTACGAGCGGTTCTACCACTGCCAGTGACAAAGCAATGCTGACCCGGTTGGGCAGGATATCAGATGAGAAATAATTCCCAACTGATATCGCCGCTGGTACAGTCACGGAGCGTGATAGTATATTCCCGTATTAAAAAAGATTTTGAATCTCCAGCTCTACCGGACAATGATCTGAGCCGAAAATATCCGTGTGGATTTTTGCGTCTACCAGGTCATCGTCCAGTGCTGCAGATGTGAGAAAATAGTCAATACGCCATCCTGCATTCTTTTCTCTGGCTTTAAAACGATAAGACCACCAGGAATAGATCTGTTCCTGATCCGGATAAAAGTACCGGAAGGTATCTGTAAAGCCGCTTTCCAGCAGGGTGGTCATTTTTTCCCGTTCTTCATCCGTAAAACCGGCATTTTTTCGATTGGTTTTTGGATTCTTCAGATCGATTTCCTTATGCGCCACGTTCAGATCTCCGCACACAATGACAGGCTTTGTCTTGTTCAGGGTCAGCAGATAGCTGCGGAAGGCGTCTTCCCAGTCCATACGGTAGGACAGTCTTGCCAGTTCATTTTGGGAATTTGGCGTATAGCAGGTTACCATGAAAAAGGAATCATATTCCAGTGTGATAACACGAC
>CAZLZX010000010.1:0-24529 GCA_964564095.1 uncultured Eubacterium sp.
TACTACGACTGGGCAGTTACAAGCCCATTCCCTTTAGGGGATGGGTAGTTGACATACTTAGAAATGGTTCTTTATACTTTTTCTATATGCCCGGCAGAACACCAGGAGGTTCACATGAATACAGAATACAATTCATCGGGATACGATAAAATGTTATAATAGATTATAATGAAAACAGAAGGGGACTTCAAGATAAATACGAGGGAGAGTTAAGATGTTTCAAAAAGATCATAAAAAGAATTTAGAAAATACAGGAGATATAGAAAATTTATTTCGCAGCAATCGTTATGAGAATAGCAGATTTAGGGATAATAAAAGGTCGGTAAAAAAGAAAGGACTCTATTCATCTGTGTGGGCATTGCTGGCTGCGCTGGCAGTCGGTATGGCAGGGTGTTCCGGAGCTGACCAGGAAGAAGAGAGCACTGAGGCACAGCAGACTGCGGCAGATGTATCCAAAGAAAAAGATGGCATTTTGGCAAGTACAGATGGAAATCTGACTGTGCAGTTTCTGGATGTGGGACAGGGAAATTCTGTTCTGGCAGAGTGTGACGGACATTATATGCTGATAGACGGCGGCGCCGGTTCCGCATCGTCTTATGTGGTAAGTTTTCTGAAAAAGCAGGGTGTAGAAAGTCTGGATTATATAGTCGTGTCCCATTATGACGATGATCACTTGAATGGTGTGGTAGGTGCCCTTCACGCTTTTGACTGTGATACGGTAATCGCACCGGATTATGAAACGGATACAAAAATTTACGATTCGTTTATCTCTGTTTTGGAAGAAGATGATCTGACGCCGATTTATCCTGAGGTGGGAGAAACCTATGAATTGGGCGATGCAATGTTTACTATAGTGTGTCCGGACAATTATGATTATTCCGATGAAAATGATAACTCTGTGGGGATCAGATTGTCATATGGACAGACAAATTTCCTGATTTGTGGGGATGCATCGGAGGATAGCGAGAAAAATATGGTAGAAAGTGGGATTGAACTGCAGTCGGATGTGTATCTGGCAAGCCATCACGGAAGCAGCGGAGCCAGCACGACGGAATTTTTAGAAAAGATTCAGCCGAAAGCAGTTGTCATCAGTGCCGGATACGGCAATTCTTATGGACATCCTTCCAACGCTGCTTTAGAGAGAATACAAAAGACGGGGGCTGATCTTTACCGCACAGATTTGCAGGGAGAATTAAAGGCTGTATCTGATGGCGCAGCGATTACCTGGAACGTGGAACCGTCCAATGATTTCAGAAGCGGAGATGAAGTTTCGGAGGATGGAAGTGCAGGCTCAAAAAAGGGGACAGATTCTCAGAGTACGAAAACAGCAGGTCAGGAAAACGCAGAAACGGGTAATAAGGAACCGGAAGCAGATACAGATCCTGCATCTGGAAACAGTACGGCAAATGAAAAAGAGGTTACTTATATCATTAATACCAACACCGGAAAGTTTCATCAGCCAAGCTGCTCCAGCGTAGAAGATATGTCTGAAACCAATAAGGAAGAGACCACAAAAACCAGGGCGGAGCTGGAGGAGCAGGGTTACAGTCCGTGTAAGCGGTGTCTGGAGTAACGTTTTTCAGACAGATCCAAATAGTCACGATAAATAACAACTAAGATAATTTATACGATAAATACGCCATTGACTTTATAATATTCACGTGCTAAAATACACCCATAGCAAAAATCAATGAGCAAAAGTAGTACTTTAAATGACTGCTTTCCAGAGAGTCAGTGATGGTGGAAGCTGACAGGCAAGATTTAAAGGAATGGATTTGTGAGATGCAAAGTGAACGCATTTAAGTCAATGTAAGTAGCGGATGCCGTGGACTTCACGTTACAGAAGTACGATATAACGAGAGCAGAGCTAGAATTGCAAAATGGCGGGCTGTGATCATAGTATCGGTAGAGACTGTAAGATTACACACATTTTTTGAAACAAGAAAATTTGTTGAAGTATGTTTGTAATACAGTGAACAAGGGTGGCACCACGATGATTCGTCCCTGACTGAATTTCAGTCGGGGGCTTTTTTGTTGCATTGTATCCGGGAGGGCGCTGAAAATCTGTTTTGCGCGGACCGAAGTAAAAAAGTTGTAAGGAGGAAAACGAAAATGAGTAAAGAAAGTTATTATGGAGCATACGGTGGCCAGTATGTCGCTGAATCACTGCAAAATACATTAAAAGAGATCGATACGGCTTTTGAGGAAGCTATCAGAGATCCGGAGTTTATGAAGGAGTATGATTACTATTTAAAACAGTATGTGGGAAGAGAGACACCTCTGTACTATGCGGAACGTCTCAGCGAAAAGTATGGCACAAAGATTTATCTGAAGAGAGAAGATTTGAATCACACAGGCGCTCATAAAATCAATAATGTTTTGGGACAGATCCTTCTGGCAAAGCGTATGGGCAAGAAGAAGATCATTGCTGAGACAGGAGCAGGACAGCATGGCGTGGCGACAGCTACGGGTGCGGCGCTCTTTAATATGGAATGTACCGTATATATGGGGGCAGAGGATATTGAGCGTCAGGCGTTGAATGTATTCCGGATGAAGCTTCTCGGAGCAGAGGTACATAGTGTAGAGTCGGGAAGCTGTACGTTAAAGGATGCTACCAATGAAGCGATTCGTACATGGGCAAAGACCGCAGAGGATACGTTTTATATTATCGGCTCCGCAGTAGGACCTTATCCGTATCCGAAGATGGTAAAGGAATTCCAGCGTGTTATCAGTAAAGAAGCAAAAGCACAGCATCTGAAAGCAGAGGGAAGAAACCCGGATGTAGTTATGGCATGCGTAGGCGGCGGTTCCAATTCTATCGGAATGTTTGCTGAATTTATAGATGAACCGGATGTGGAGCTGATTGGAATCGAGGCAGCAGGAAAAGGAATTGATACAGATGAGCATGCAGCATCCATGGCAGGCGGTCAGATCGGTATTTTGCATGGAATGAAATCTTATCTGCTACAGGATGATGATGGAAATGTTCAGATTGCACATTCTATTTCTGCAGGTCTGGATTATCCGGGTGTGGGACCGGAGCATGCTTATTTAAAAGATTCCGGAAGAGTAAATTATGTACCGATCACGGATGTTGAAGCGATGGAAGCATTGGATGAGCTGACCAGACTGGAAGGTATTCTGCCGGCTATCGAAAGCGCACATGCTGTGGCATATGCTTTGAAAAAGGCAGAAGAGATGACAATGGATCAGTCTATGATCATCTGTTTATCCGGTCGGGGCGATAAGGATGTAAACACCATCGTGGATTATTTTGCAGGCAAGGGATATAAGAATTAAAGGATGAATGAAAGCCGGATTTGGCTAAAAGGCAGATCTGGATATTTTAGTATTGCAAGGAGAGAATGTAATGAATCGTATAGAAGAAAAATTGAAACAATTAAAACAGAAAAATGAAAAAGCATTTATTACTTATATGACGGCTGGTTTGCCTGATATGGATCGCTGTGCGGAGTTGATCAAAACTCAGCAGGCGGCAGGCACAGATATCCTGGAGCTTGGAGTACCGTTTTCCGATCCTATCGCAGACGGACCGGTCATTCAGGATGCGTCCTATCGCTCTATTTTAAAAGGAACGAATCTTAAAAACACCTTTGAACTGGTGGAAAAGGTACGAAACGACGGCGTAGATATGCCTATCGTATTTATGATGTACTTCAATACGATCTTCCATTATGGATTGGAAGCCTTTATTGATCGCTGTACAGAGGCTGGCATTGACGGATTGATTATTCCTGACCTGCCGATGGAAGAGCAGGAGGACATCAAAGCGCTGCTGAAGGATAAAGAGTCTCCGCTTTTGATTCAGTTGGTGGCACCGGTATCGAAACAGAGAATTCCGGAGATCCTAAAAGATGCAAGAGGATTTGTTTACTGTGTATCAGCAATGGGCGTCACAGGACAGGGCGGAAGCTTCCACAGTACGATTAAAGAATATCTCGCTGATGTAAAAGCACAGTCGCAGATCCCGGTTATGATGGGGTTCGGTATCCGTACCGCAGCAGATGTAGAACCGCTGAAAGAGGTTATTGATGGAGCAATCGTGGGATCTCATTTCATCAATCTGATGGAAGGCTGCGATTATGATCTGGATACGGCTAAAGAATATATTCAGACCTTTAAACAGGAGTTGAATCAATAGTAAAAGCCGTTTCAAATAAGAGGTTTACTGAGCAGTAAAAGGCGCTCTCTATCAAACTGTAATTGTTATGATAGGGAGTGCCTTTTATATAAAGAAATTTTGAGCCTTATAAAACGCTGAATGGCATAATGGAATGCCCCAGAAGGAAAATATCTGCTACAATGTCTTCCTATTAATATAAGCATTCTTATATTTTGAATAAATAATCTTCTGTGACTGATACAGTCCGTAATATCCCGACAGCACATAGGAAATTGCTATGGACAGCAAATAATACGGCATTCCCTGAAATCCAAACAGCTCAAAGCAGATGAGCAGTGATGTGATCGGGCAATTCGTAACACTGCAAAATACGGCGCCCATGCCCACGGAAGCGCACAGGGATGGAGATATACCCGCCAGATTTCCAAAAAGGCAGCCAAGGGTGGCGCCGATGAAGAAGGAGGGGACGATTTCTCCGCCCTTATATCCGACTGCAAGTGTAATCGCAGTAAAAATCATTTTCAGCAAAAATGCAAAAGTAGGCGTGGTTCCTTCAAAGCACTGTGCGATGATGCTCATTCCCGTGCCGTTATAGTTTTGATTGCCAACGAGAAGCGTCAGCGCTACAATGGCGGCGCCGCCCACCAGGACGCGAAGGTATGGGTTTTTCAATACTTTCTGGAAAAGATGACCGCTCTGGTGCAGCATAATGCAAAAGAGAATGCTGACAAAGGCGCAGATCACTGCCAGAAGCGCAATTTTTAAAGCGGACTCCATTCCAAATGCCGGAAGGTTCAGAACAGAAAAATTTTCCGGTGCGGCACCAAAGAAAACCGCTATCTGATGTGCGATCAGAGAAGACAATACACAGGGAAGTAAGGCGGAATACTGCATGATCCCCACGCTTACGACTTCCATGGCAAAGATGGCCGCCGCCAGCGGAGTGCCAAATACTGCCGAAAAGGCAGCGCTCATACCGCACATGATCAGAAGCTTTTGTTCCTTTTCTTTGAAATGAAACAGTTTTCCGATACCATTTCCGATACTACCGCCAAGCTGCAGGGCTGCTCCTTCTCGTCCGGCAGAGCCGCCAAATAAATGTGTGATCAGAGTAGATACAAAGATCAGCGGCGCCATACGAAGAGGGATATTGTCTCCTGAGTGAATGGCGGACAGGATCAGATTGGTTCCGGCATCATTTTCATCCTTAAGCAAATGGTAGGCTCCTACAATGAAAAGACCCGCTGCCGGTAAAAGAAAGATGAACCATGGGTGTTCAGCTCTTAAGTCTGTCACAAATTCCATGCCGAAATAAAAGGCCGTGCCCACCAGTCCGATGACGATACCGGCAATGACAGAAAAAATGACCCATTTTACGGTATCTTTTCCGTGCCGGAAATATTTAAAAAATCCTTTCAGTAAAAATCGTTTCATAATTTCTCCCCGTTAAAAAGTTCCTTTATGAACTTATCTGTGACACTGAAAAGTCACTTTGTAAAATCTGTACTGCCTATGACAGGTTATTGCATTAAGCAATCCAGCAGTTTGTCATTCATCTCCGGACTCATAATACAGAATCTGATATAACGGTTGTCCAGAAATGGGAAAGTAGAGCAGTCCCGGATCATCATTTTTTCCCGGATCGCTTTGTCAAATAGGTATTCTGAAGTCAGATCTTCGTTTAAAAGACGTACCAGAATAAAATTCGCATTTGCCGGATAAGGCTTAAAGTCAGGATGTGCCAGCAGTTTTTGGTACATTCGGTTCCGTTCCGTGGAGATTAGCTGCTTTGTTTTTGTTATATAATCCTGATCCTGGAACATGATCTCCCCTGCTACGACAGCCAGTGAATTGATCATCCACGGATTTTTGTGGGTATTAATATAGTCGATCAGATCTCTGTTTCCGGTAATGGCATAGCCGAGACGGAGTCCGGGTGCGGCAAAAAATTTGGATGTTCCCCGAAGGATAATAATATTGTTGTAGTAAGCGGTCAGCGGAACTGCATTGACAGCCTCATAATTGTTGGAAAATTCCACATAGGTTTCGTCAACCATAACGAAAATGCCATATTCCTTGCAGGCATCGAGAATTTTTCTCATTTCTCTGCGCTCAATGGCAGAAGAAGTAGGGTTGTTCGGATTGCATATGATCAGCAGATCGACAGTCTCGTTTAATTTTTCAATCAAAGTGTTTGTATTTAACTGAAAATTGTCTTCCTCCTTCAGCGGATAGTACAGGGAAGCGCCCCCCTCCAGTGTAACAGACCGTTCATATTCCGAGTAGGTAGGCCCGATAATAACGGTTTTTTGGGGGTGGCGTACTTGAATGAAAAGAGAAATCAGCTCTGTGGAGCCGTTGCCTACAATAATATTTTCGTATTCTGTGCCGCAGTAGTCTGCAATACATTTTCTGAGGGATGTGTATTCCCGGTCCGGGTAAGTAGTAATGGCATCGATTTTATCAGCCAGTTTTTCCCTCAGCAGGGGCGAGATGCCCAGGGGATTGACATTGGCAGAAAAACTTGTGATCTCTTCTTTTTTGATCCCATAAATAGATTCTATTTTTTCCAAATCACTGCCGTGAAAATGATCTCTGTGTTTTAACATTGTATTCCTCCTGTGGTTGCAAGAACTTTGCAAATCGATTATACTTTATTATATATGTATATTTTTGAAAAGCAACAAACAGGTGAAAATTTTGCGAAAGAAAATTCAGGATTTAATCAAAGGAACATATGAATATGACCGCCCGGAGTTAAATTTTTCGGAAACCTGCCTTCGATTTGAGGTTTTGGAGGAAAATGTTTATAAGGGCAGATTTACTATGACTTCTTCTAAAATGGAAAAGATTCGTGGACTGATTCTGTGTGATCATCCCCGAATGAAATGTCTGCTCTCAAAATTTGACGGTATCTCCATCAATGTGGATTTTGAGTACCATGCGGCAGATATAGCAGAGGGCTGTGAAGATGAGGGGCAGATCATAGTAGTAAGCAGCAGCGGCGAATATCGGCTGCCTTTTGTGGCGGTGCCTGTGAAATATTATTATCCGTCATCCATTGGAAAAATCAAGACCATCAATGATTTCTCCAATCTGGCTAAATTAAATTGGGACGAGGCATTGACGATTTTTCAGTCCCGTTACTTCAGCAACATATTTGAAGATGAGAAGACTCATTTGCTGTACCGGGGACTTTGCTATAGAGGCGGGGCAGCTTCACATGAAATGGAAGAGTTTTTAATTGGTGCGGGGAAAAAGTCCAGAAACCAGTTTGAAATAGATATGCCTGTACGAAATATGGGAAAATTAAAGGACTCTGTTACAGAAGAAGTGCAGGTAGAAAAGTCTGGCTGGGGCTATATCGATATACAGGTCAGCACTGATTCCGATTTTATCCATTTGGATAAGACGCGTCTGCTTACATCAGATTTTGTGGGAAAACGTGCAGAGATCATGTATTCTGTGCTTACTGAAAATATGCATGGCGGAAAAAATTATGGAGAGATCCTTTTTAAAACTGCTTTTGGAGAAAAACGCGTGCAGATCTGTGCCCAAAGAGCGGGAGATCCAAAGCCGGATGCGGCGCAGGCTGCCCGAAAATATAATCAGAGATCGATGTATGTGCTGGCAGGTAAATATATAGAGTATCGCCTCGGAAGAATAGATCCTGAGGTCTGGAGCAGGGGAACGATAGAGGTTCTGGACAAAATGATAGAACGGGATCCGGCAGATATCTGGAACTTTCTGCTGAAATGTCATGTTCTTATCATGGCAGGTAAGAAGTCTGATGCAGACTGGATCCTGGAAGATGCCATTGTACGCTGCAAAAAGAAAAATACGCCGATGTGGTGTTATGTTCAGTATTTGGAGCTTCGGTTTGAAGATGACTGGGATGACAGGGAAAAATCAAAACAGAACAAAGATATTTTGCGGCGGGAAATCAGTGATGTTTCTAAAAAATATCCGGGTCATTTGATTCTGGCTTTGTTGGAGCTTTCTTTATTGGAGGATACGCCGGAGACGATTCAGGATAAATATGAAACAATAAAATATTTGCTGCTGACCCAGTCTGCCAGCCCGATTCTTTATATGGAAGCTTATCTGATGATAAAGAAATATCCTCAGCTTTTAAAGGGAATGGATGCGGCAGAGTTTCGGATCTTTTACTGGGCAGCAAAACAAAAACTGCTTACGGATAAAATGATTTCCGTTACTGTGGCTGCAGCTTCCAGGGAAAAAAACTTTCATAACAGATTTTTGTGGCTGTTGGGAAGATGCTATAAGATTACGAGAAGTGATGCGGCGATCCGGGCTGTTTGCACGTATTTGATTAAAAACAATCGTTACGGGGAAATGTATCTGACCTGGTTTTCCCGGGGGATCGAGAAGCGGATGAGGATCGCAGGGCTGTGTGAGGCCTATATACAGTCCTGGCATAAAACAGACGGGGATATTCCATGGAGAGTCTTACAGTATTTTGCCAAAAAGACAGAGCTTCCGGCTGTTTATAAAGCACGTATTTACGCCTATGCAGTGCGGAACAGAAATCGCATTGGTAAAGAGTGGAATGCATATGAAAAGCTCATCCCGGGATTTGTGTCAGAAGAATTAAAGAAAAATCATATGAGTGATGATCTGGCAGAGATCTGCCGCTATATAAAAGAGTGTAAGCCGGAGGTAATGAACGCAGAGCTTTTAACAAAATGCATATTCAGCAATAAAGTGATCTGTACGGATTATTCTTTCTCCGGCGTTGCAGTCTGTGAAGATACCAAGATCAGAACCAGTGCGTGTGCGTTCTCGCAAAGTGCGGCCTATGTACATATCCGGAAAAAGGTTCATCAGATCTTATTTGAGGACAGCTTTGGGAAACGGTATTTTCTGAGTGAGGGTTATCGGGTAAATCGTATGCTTCCGGGAAGTGATCCGAATGAGTCGGAAAAAGGACTGGAGGAAGTAAAAGAAGACGGTGCGTGCAGATCAGATGAAGAGCGGGATCAGATGCTGGACTCTTTATGCGGAAGCATAGAGGATCTTTCCGTTGCGGTTCTGAATGCGGAGAAAGCGGGACGGGATGTCTGCAGTTTGAAGGAGCAGCTTCTGGTAAGGATGCTGTTTACGGAGACATTTTCTGAAAATCATGTGGAATATTTCAGAGCAATCTGTAAACAGAATGATACGGATCAGTTAAGGGATGCCTATGTATCTTATTTTTCCTGGCGTTATGTGTATGTTGATGAGGATGTGCCTGAGGAAGTGTTTGAATATCTGGAATATCTGATTCAAAAGGATCGGATGATCAATGCGTGCTGCGAGATTGCCATGCTGAAATGGTATTGCAAAAATGGAGCGCTGGAACAGGAAGGAGCTACGGGTTTCTCGAATGGAATTGCTGCAAAGCTTTCAAATTTACTGGAAGGAAATCTGGCGAAGGGGCGCTATTTTCCGTTTTATGAGTCGCTTCCCATGGAATGGAAGAGGAAATATTTTCTTCATGACTGCCGGTATCTTTGGATTTCATACAAACCGGGGATAAAGATGCACTGCTTGCTGCAGGTGGACAGCCGCGGGAAAAAGACCCAGACAGACAAAATGATTTTGGAGGTATTTCCGGGACTTTATGTATTGCCCGTCAGACTGTTTGCAGGAGAACTTTTAGAATATGCTTTCTATGAAAATGATGACAATATATTAAAATCAGGAACTGCCAGACTGACACCGAGGGAAATAGCAACGGCGGAGGAATCACGGTATCAGGCATTGAATCAGGCGCTGGAAGAGGCAGTGGAAAGAACGGAAAAACTAAAGAAATATGCAGAGATGACAGATATGGTCAATTGTCTGTTTAAACCTTTGTAAAGGAGTATACATGAAGATGAATCATCCGGACAGGGCAAAACTTTATATAGGAATTGATTTGGATGACAGCCGTGCTCTGGTAAGCTTTTTGCGGGAAGGAGAACGGGAACCGGTCAGTATCAGTCTGCAAAAGCCAGAGGAGACCTATCAGTTTCCAACCAGCCTTTATATAGGAAAGGGCGGGCATTATCTGTATGGTGCGGAGGCTGAAAAGAAGCGTACCAGTCCGGGAGGAGAGTTTTATGAGCATCTGTATCTTCGGGCAAGGGATCTGGCGGATACGGATGGCTTGCCGGAGGCGGTAAACCGTCTTGCCATATACATACGCCGTCTGATCAAGCTGAAGGAGAATTTGTACCAAAAGGAATTGTTTGAGCAGCATCTGGTCATTGCGGTGCCGCAGATAGACGGTTCTTCTGTAACGGTCTTAACTGCTTTAAAGAAAGAACTGGGCGAAGAACTGGACACGATGTGCTGGATGGATTACGGAGAAAGCTTCTATTATTATACGTTTCATCAGGAGCCATCGATCTGGAAGCATGATGTAGCGATGTTTGATTTTTCGGAGGAGAAAGTGCGCTTTACATTGCTTGCGAGAGAGAGCAGGACGATTCCGCAGATCGTACTCTCCGGCACGAAGGATTGGAAGACTCCGGTGTGGGGAGAGGATTGCGGAAGAGAGAAGGACGCCTTTTTTGCCAGAGTGTTGAAAGAAGCTTTTGCAAAGCGGATCATATCGGGAGTTTATCTCCTGGGAGACGGATTTGACGGAGAGTGGCTGTCTGAAACATTAAGGGTGTTAGGACCGAATCGCCGTGTCTTTATCGGAAAGAATTTGTATACGAAGGGAGCTACCTTTGCGGCCTGTGAGATGGAGCGAAAGGAAAACTGGCCTTATCTGTATGATTGTGTGTACAAGGTACAGGCGAATGTGAGCTTGAAAGTGTCGGTAAATGGAAGCGATACCTTTTTAACGGTAGCCACGGCGGGAGAAAACTGGTATACACAGCAGAAGAGCTTTGATATGATCCTGACGGGAAGTACGGATGTGGATTTTTGGGTACAACAGCGCGGTGAGCGCAGCGCAAGGATCGTTACCTTGCCTTTGGATGATGTATGGAAACGGGAGGAAAAGACCCGGAAGATCCGTATAGAAACGGAACTTAAAAATGAAAAGATGATGAAAGTAACGATTACCGACCTGGGATTTGGCGCCTTTTTTGCACCGTCGGGTATGGTATGGGAGTTTGACGTAAGTTTAGAGTAAGGTGTAACGATGGGTAATTTGATTCTTTGTACGAGAAAAACAGCAGAACAGCCATTTTTGATCCAACCCTCCGGGTTCCCGATCTATTCGCTGGAGGAGCTTTGCTATTATATTGAGCAGAATTTTTACTTGCTGGATAAGAGTCTGTTTGGGCATGATCTGGTTACATGGCTTGGAGAGGAAGCACATTGCATGGATCTGGCAGCAGAATTGGATAAAAGTCTTTGGAAGCATCGTTCCCTGTATCGTTCTGCACTTCTGATCTTAAAGAGAAGCTGCCTTTACAGTGAGGATGAGCTGCGGGCGTTGGAAGCGTTGTTTGAGGGAATGGACGGCAAGACTGTAATGGAATGCCGGAAAATGAAGGCGGATCAATACCTGGAGGAAGAATGCTATGCCCTTGCGGCAGCAGAGTACAGCCGATTGCTGCAAAAGGAAAATCTGGGTAAAATGACAGATGAGCTTCGGGGAGCGATGTATCATAACAAAGGCGTGGCCTATGCACGTATGTTTCTGTTTCCGGAGGCTTCCGAATGTTTTCTGGAAGCTTATCGTCAGAATCAGAGACAGGAAAGCAGAGAGGCTTATCTGTTTGCTGTGAACTATATCAAGAACGGAGAGAAGGAGGATGCCAGCGCAGAGCTTCATCTGAACTTTGATACTATGAAAGAGGCTTTTGACAAATTTCAGAAGGTATCTGCCGGGGCAGACTATTTCATAGAACGGAAACTGATTGCGGAACAGTTGGATGCATCCGGCAAACTTTCCAGAACTGAGAAACAAAGGATATTAGAGTCCTGGAAACAGAAATACAGGGAGATCATATGATATTTTTTAATAAAAAAATGGTTTACTGTTTGAATAAAAAATGCTATATTTAGCAAAGGATAGTATTCCGAAAAGAAACTATACCACATGTGACTGCCGAATGGCATAGTGGGGTACTCTGGAGTATACCACATGTGACTGCCGAATGGCATAGTGGGGTACTCTGGAGTATACCACTGATAAGCCGAATGGCATAGTGGGGCGCTCTGGAGCATACCACTGATAGGCCGGATGGCAAACTTTTTATTCTTTTTAGGGAGCTCATATCCACGGGAATGAGACTCATTATCCTCTCCATAAGAATGGAGGGATGTTTATGAACATTGGATTTATCGGCGCAGGGAAAGTAGGGGTATCCCTTGGAAAATATCTAACCGAGCGCGGCATTAAGGTAACTGGGTATTACAGTAAAACCTTTCAATCAGCATTAGAAGCAGCAAAATTTACCAATACCAGAGCATATGAGAGGATCAAATTTCTGGTAGAGGATAGTGATGCGATTTTTCTGGCTGTACCGGATGGTACTATTGCATCTGTCTGGGAACAGATGAAAATGCTTCCGATTGAGAATAAGATTATCAGTCACTTCAGCGGTTCTTTAAGCTCTGCTGTCTTTTCGGATATTGACCGTTACCTGGCATACGGTTATTCTATCCATCCGCTCTTTGCAATTAATGATAAGTACAATTCTTACAAAGAGCTGTCACACGCATTTTTTACAATCGAAGGACATGAAAAGTATTTGCCGCAGCTGCAAACGCTGTTTTCCGGTTTCGGAAATCGGGTTGAGCTGATCCGGAAAGAGGATAAGACGCTTTATCATGCCTGTGCAGCGATGGCCAGTAATCTGTATGTGGGATTAGTTTATCAGTGCGAACAGATTTTGATGAAATGTGGGTTTTCCAAAGAGAATGCCCATCAGGCATTGGTTCCTCTGATACTGGGAAATGCGGACAATATTGCAAAATATGGTCCGAAGGATGCACTTACCGGTCCCATTGAGCGAAATGATCTGTCCACGGTGCTGGAACATCTGGCTTCTTTGTCCGGGGAAGAATTGGAGGTATACAAAGCGCTTTCCGGTCAGGTGCTGCATGTGGCAAAGGAAAAACATAAAAACAGAGACTATAAAGAAATCGAAGGAGCTATAAAATCATGAAAAATACAGTAACAACTTTAAAGAAGCAGAAAAATGAAGCAGATAAAATATCCGTACTGACCTGTTATGATTATTCCATGGCAAGACTTATGGATGATGCGGGAATCAATGTGCTGCTGATCGGCGATTCTCTTGGTATGGTTATGCTTGGATACGAAGATACGATACCTGTTACAATGGAAGATATGATCCATCATACTGCAGCGGTCAGCCGGGGCGCGAAAAATGCCTTTGTTTTGGCTGATATGCCGTTTATGTCCTACCAGACATCAATATATGATGCTGTCCTGAACGCAGGACGTTTGATGAAAGAAGGCCATGCCAATGGCGTGAAGCTGGAGGGCGGTGCAAAAGTGTGTGACCAGATCCGGGCGATCGTAGATGCACAGATACCGGTTTGCGCTCATATTGGTCTGACTCCGCAGTCCGTCAATGCTTTTGGCGGATTCAAAGTACAGGGCAAGAGTGAAGAGGCAGCAAGGCAGTTGATTGAAGATGCGAAAGCGGTAGAGGCAGCCGGGGCATTTATGGTTGTTCTGGAATGTGTACCTGCGAAGCTGGCAGAGCTTGTATCCAAAACGATATCCATTCCGACCATTGGTATCGGGGCAGGAGCCGGCTGTGATGGTCAGGTGCTGGTTTATCAGGATATGCTTGCCATGTTCTCCGATCTCAAACCGAAGTTTGTAAAACAGTTTGCAAAGGTTGGCGACGTGATGAAAGAAGCATTTGCAGACTATATCAAGGAAGTAAAGGAAGGAACTTTCCCGGCAGAAGAGCATACATTTGCGATCTCAGACGAGATTATGAACAAATTGTATTAAGTTTTTAGGATTGTATGTATAAAAAAAATTGCAAAAGTTTATATATCAGATAAAAATATAGCATATCAGAAGTTGTGAAAGCGCTTCTGATATGCTATATAGAAAACAGTGCGGTCTTTTATAAATCAGGAGCCATGAAAAGGTTCCGGCAGAAAATAAAAAAGAATTTATTGATAAATGTGATGAGAGGAAAAGAGAAATGAAAATTGTTTCAACTGTTAAAGCGGTAAGAGAGATTGTGAAAGGCTGGAAAAAGGAAGGTCTGTCCGTAGGATTTGTTCCAACAATGGGATATCTGCATGAGGGACATGGAAGCCTGATTTCAGCGGCTAGAAAGGGAGATGACAAAGTAGTTGTCAGCATTTTTGTCAACCCAATGCAGTTTGGTCCTACGGAGGATCTGGCTAGCTATCCGAGGGATCTGGAGAAAGACAGCGCATATTGTGAGAGTCTTGGCGCAGATCTGATCTTTCATCCGGAAGTAGAGGAAATGTATACAGAGAATTTCAGCTCTTATGTAGATATGTCCGTACTGACAGAGGAGCTTTGCGGACTTAGCAGACCTGTTCATTTCCGCGGCGTATGTACCGTAGTAAATAAGCTTTTTAATATTGTACAGCCAGATCATGCATATTTTGGTCAGAAGGATGCACAGCAGCTGGCAGTCATCAAACATATGGTAGAAGATTTGAATATGGATATAGAAGTAATCGGATGCCCCATCGTGAGAGAAGAGGATGGTCTGGCAAAAAGCTCCAGAAATACATATCTGACGCCGGAAGAGAGACAGGCAGCGTTGATTTTGAGCAAGACTATATTTATGGGACAGAAAATGGTGGAAGCAGGGGAGACAAATGCGAAAGCTCTTACGAAAGCCATGATTGAAAATATCGAGACCGAGCCATTGGCAAAGATCGACTATGTAAAAGCCGTAGACGGACTGACCATGCAGCAGGTAGAAACGATCAAATCTCCGGCACTGGTAGCAATGGCTGTTTACATTGGAAAGACACGTTTGATAGACAATTTTATGATCTAAAGAGCCATGCAAAATCCATCGCAGGAAAATTTGAGTCATGCTTGCATGAACGAAAGTTTTTCCGCGACGGATTTTATAGGGCGAATGCCCGTAAGCGACATGGAGCAAAGCGGAGTGGAGCTTACAGCATGGCGAATTTATGTGAGCGGAAGCGAATGCCCGTAAGCGACATGGAATGAAGAGGAGAGAAAAGATGACAATATCAATGTTGAAAAGTAAGATTCATCGTGCTACGGTTATGCAGGCTGCCCTGGATTATGTGGGTAGTATAACAGTGGATGAAGATCTGTTAGATGCGGCTGGAATCCTGGAATATGAAAAAGTACAGATCGTAGACATTAACAATGGTCAGAGATTTGAGACATATACCATAGCAGGCGAGCGGGGGAGCGGCATGATCTGTCTGAATGGCGCTGCGGCACGCTGCGTCAGCGTAAAAGATAAGATTATTATTATGGCTTATGCAGATATGACGCCTGAAGAGGCGAAAACCGTAAAACCCAAGGTAGTTTTTGTGGATGATAAAAACAGCATTTCCCGTGTGACCAATTATGAGAAGCATGGAAATCTGTTTGATATCATGAAGGAGGAACCTCAGAATCCATAAAAGGAACTGTATGGACTTTGCAGCAGGATAAGCAATAGTAAAAGGATGGATTTAGATTAATGTTAAGTGGAAAAACAGTAGTAATCGGAGTAACGGGCGGCGTTGCTGCATATAAGATGCCGAATCTGGTCAGTATGCTGGTCAAACTTCATGCAGAGGTCCATGTGATCATGACAGCTAATGCAGTGAACTTCATCAATCCGATTGCATTTGAATCTTTGACAAACACAAAATGTCTGGTAGATACATTTGATCGAAACTTCCAGTTTCATGTGGCGCATGTGAGTCTGGCGCAAAAGGCAGATGTAATGATGATATCTCCGGCCACGGCAAATGTGATCGGAAAGCTTGCCAATGGCATTGCAGATGATATGCTTACAACTACGGCTATGGCTACAAAGGCGCCGATGCTGATCGTGCCGGCCATGAATACGAATATGTATGAAAATGCGATCCTGCAGGATAATTTAAAGAAGCTGGCATCCTACGGCAAAAAAATCATAGAGCCTGCCAATGGTATGCTGGCATGCGGTACATCCGGAGTTGGAAAAATGCCGGAGCCGGCGCTCCTTTTGCAGTACATATTAAAGGAGATTGCCTGTGAGAAGGATCTGGCAGGCAAGAAGGTGCTTGTCAGCGCAGGTCCTACCAGAGAGGCGATTGATCCTGTGCGGTTTATCAGTAATCATTCTACAGGAAAGATGGGCTATGCCATTGCGGAAAACGCTATGCTTCGTGGGGCACAGGTAACACTTGTTACCGGTCCCTGTTCGATACCTGTACCGGAGTTTGTAACAGTCATTCCGGTTGTGTCCGCAGAAGACATGTATCAGGCAGTGACAGGAAATGCCGAAGGTCAGGACATTATCATATTGACTGCTGCTGTGGCGGATTATAGACCGACAGTGGCAGCAGATGAAAAAATAAAGAAAAAAGATGGAAATATGTCTATTGCTCTGACCAGAACGAAAGATATTATCGGAACCTTGGGCGAGCACAGGGTAGATGGGCAGTTTTTGTGTGGGTTTTCCATGGAAACACAAAATATGCTGGAAAATTCCAGAGCGAAGCTTCAGAAGAAGCATCTGGATATGATCGTGGCAAATAATCTCAAGGTAGAAGGAGCCGGATTTGGCACAGATACCAATGTCATTACAATGATTACGGAAGATGATGTGACGGAGCTGCCGATTATGAGTAAAAAAGAGGCTGCCGCGTCAATATTAAGCAAAATTATTGCTGAAACAGAAAGAAAAAAATCGTGAAATGGTAATAAAATAAGGAAGAGAACGTTTTCATAAAAAATATGAAAACGTTCTCTTTTTTTATGGTTTTGATAAATAAATAACAAAGAAGCAATAAAAAGTGACATGAAATCGTGAAAAACCAACCATTTTTGAGAGTTTTTGTGATAACGTTTTCAGTATTTGGTTTGGAATGCTTTTCGACTTTACTTTACACTTATAAAAAATGAAAAGGATTGGTATTAGAAATGAGCATGGAAATCACATTTATTACAGATTATGTTTGTCCGTATTGTATTGTGGCGAAGGAACAGTTAAAAGCTGCTTTACAAAAATTAAATATAGAAGCGGATATCACATATCTGCCATATGAATTGACACCGGAGCCGGAACAACGGGTGGATACTTATCATGATGAAAAACGAAAAGAGAGATATCACATATTAAAGAATGGAATAGCAGAATTAAATCTTGACATTAAACTGCCGCCATCCGTCATTCCCAGACCGTACAGCCGTCTGGCTTTTGAAGGAATGTTTTTTGCCAGAGATCATGGACTGGAAGAGAAATACAGTGATTTGATATATAAAAAGTATTTCATAGAAGAGCAGGATATAGGGGATATTGAGGTATTGACATCTGTTGCAAAGACGATCGGATTAAATGAAGAAGAATTTAAGGCTGCTCTGGAAACGAGGCAGTACACGAATTGTGAGAAACAGGCAGTGGAGAAGACGATTGCCGAATATCATCCCAAAACAGTGCCTGTTTTATATATAAATGGTATTCACAAAAATCTTTCAACGTATGTCCGCAGTGAATTTATAGAAATCCTGCAAGGGTTCCATTCTGTCAGTCATTCAGATCAAGCAGACATAGCGGAAGTAAAGGAAAATGACAGTGAAGCGGAAGGAACATCGGGCTGTGATGCGGATGGATGTCATTAAGGAGAAAATATGTACATAGAGTTTAGTCACGTAAATAAATATTTTGGAGATTATAAGGCATCTGATGATGTGAGCATTCAAATCAATCAGGGGAAACTGGTGGGATTGCTTGGACCAAGCGGAAGTGGAAAAACAACGATTCTTAGAATATTGGCCGGGCTTGAAAAAGAAGACTCGGGGGAAGTTTTTATCAATGGACAATTGGTCAATGGACTTCCTACCAGTAAGAGGGGGATCGGATTTGTGTTTCAAAGCTATGCACTGTTTCCCTATTTAAATGTGTACGACAATATTGCTTATGGACTGAAGATCCAAAAGCAAAGTAAAAAGTATATAGACGAACGGGTGCACGAACTGATAGAGCTTGTCGGACTGCAGGGATTAGAAAAGAGGTACATTTCCCAGCTTTCCGGAGGCCAAAAGCAAAGAGTCGCATTTGCCAGAGCTTTGGCGCCCAGTCCTCAGGTGCTGCTGCTGGATGAGCCCTTTGCTGCTATAGATGCAAAAGTCAGAAAAGAGCTTCGTGTCTGGTTAAAAGACACGATTCGCAAAATCGAGATTACCAGTATTTTTGTAACACATGATCAGGATGAAGCTGTTGAGGTGGCCGATGAGATCATTATTGTAAATGAGGGGAGAGTGGAACAGGCGGGGACGCCATTTGAAATATACCGGCATCCTAAGACTCCTTTTGTTGCACAGTTTATAGGGGAAACCATCAAAATTGATGATTTCCATTGCTTTAAGGGATATGAGGCTGCGGCATATGACAATGAGGGAAAGGAGCTTTCGGGAAAGGCGATTGTAAGGTCCGAGTTTATAAAACTATATAAGGAAAATGAATGGAACGGTCAGAAGGCGGACAGGCTGGACTATGGAAAAGTGGTGGATGTTACTTTTAAAGGAAATGTTGAGGAAGTGATCGTAGATATCAATGGAGTTTTGCTGAAGGGTCAAAGAGATCTGGAACTGGAAGAACTGCTTGTAGGAGAAGTGGTAGGAGTCGAGATACATCGGATGTTTGCTTATGATCAAAATACAGTATATGAAATTTTAAACACATATTTGAAGCGGGAAGGTGATCAACATGACGAATAATACTTCGGATTTAGGACTGAGCAGCTATCAGGAATATAGAAAACAGGGTAAAAAAAAGATAAAACCGGCAATGAAATTTGTCATAAAGATTACAAAAATAGGAATTGTTACATGGGTAATTTTTTTGATCATTTGGAGCATAGCCGCCCATTTTAATACACCGGATTATCTCCCGAATGCGGTGGTAACAGTAAAAGGTGCAAAGCAGATCGTTCTGAATGGCGTTTTGATTCAGGATATACTGGTTAGCTTGAAGCGAATTTTAAAGGGATGGGGACTTGGAATATTGGTATCCGTACCGCTGGGACTGCTGATTGGACGATTTACTCCTGTAAGCTGGATCTTTGAACCTTTTGTCAATTTTTTCAGATTTATACCGGCCATTGGCTTTATTACTTTATTTTTAATGTGGTTTGGTGTGGATGAGCTGTCAAAGACGGTTTTGATATTCTATGCAACTATTTTTCCGATTCTGGTAAATACCATTGCTGCTGTGCATGCCATTGATTATTCCCTTATAGAGGCGGCGGAGACCATGAGTGCTTCTCAGGTCAGGGTCTTTTTTACGGTTATCGTGCCGTCATCTGTTCCGGGAATTTTTACCGGTATAAGATTGGGATTGGGAACAGCAATTACTTCCATTGTAGCGGCAGAAATGCTGGCGGCAAGTGAAGGTGTAGGTTACCTGATCTATACGTCAAGATTATATTACCGGACAGATTGGATTTTCGTCGGTATTATTGTGCTTGGTCTGATGGGATTTCTGGCTGATCGGATATTGCTTGCGGTTGGCAGTAAGTATCTGAAACGTTTTGGCGTTACAAGATAGGATTATTGCATCATAAGATGTTAAAAAATATGAAATTTACTTATTAAGAGAAAGAAAGGATTATAAAATGAAAAACTTAAAGAGAACGAAAAAAATATTAAAAAATTTGGGATTGCTGGCGCTCAGTGCTGTTATGGTTTTGGGGCTGGCAGCCTGCGGAAGCAATGCTTCAACGGAAAAGGATGATAAGGGTGCTGCTTCGGCAGGTAATGAAAATACGGAAGCGTATGAACCGGCTACCATACGATTGGCAGTAATGTCAGGCGATGTCACGGCATGGACTGCTGCAGTGGGAGAGGAACTCGGTATTTATGAAAAATACGGCTTAGACCTGGAAGTTACGGAGTTTGCAATGGGTATCAACACATTGGACGCAGTTACAACAGATCAGGCGGACATTGGATTTGTAGCGGATTTTGCGTGTGTAAACCGTCTTGGTAATACGGATGACGGTGCAACGCTCAGAGTATTTTCTCGTCTTGCACAGGTAGTTGATTATAGAATTTATGCGGTAGATGATATTACGTCCCTTGCTGATCTGAAGGGTAAATCAATTGGAGTTATTAAAGGTACTATTTATGAATATTTGTGCTCAGTAGCATTGCAGTCGGTAGGACTTTCCGAGGATGATGTCGATATTAAAGCGTACGAGTCCAATCAGGAAGGATTGGCCCTGATTCAGTCCGGTAAGTTAGATGCAATGTGGTCCGGCGGAATGGCAAATTCAAAACTGGATGCCACCGAAGGCGTAAGTCTGCTTGCAACCCAAGAAGATCTGGATTCCGTTTCAAGCTGGGTGTATATGGCAAATGAAAGCTATTTATCAGAAAATCAGGAAGTGGTGGAGCGTTATCTGGAGGCAACCCAGGAAGTTTATGACGCAATTAATGCAGATCTGGAGTCTGCCGCTAAGATCGTTGAGGAGCGTACAACTTTACCGCAAGATGATTTTCTTGCATTGATTTCAAATTATGAAATTGGAATCGATTTTGATGATTCTGCAGTTGCGTCTCTTGACAAGGTAAATGAGTGGGCCAGAGTAAACGGTTATTATGAGAAGGAGTATGATATCCGTGATTATATTGATGCCAGTGCTGTGACAGCAGTATACCCGGATCTGGTTGCAGATGAGTTAAAGTAAGATGAAATGAATAAAACAGGATCTGACACCACGAGTCAGGTGGGCTGAGTGGTGTCAGATTGCTATGGAGGAAAAATATGTGCCAATATTGCTATAATAATTTGCGGAAAGATGCGACTGAATTTACCCGAAATAGAAATGCATTATTTGCAGAAGAGTTCGGTATTGACTTGGAGCATGCGGACAATGCGGAGTATCAATTGGCAAAGGCCGGATTGATATATTCTGCAAAAGGACTTAAAATTCCATCAAAAGCAGGCGGTGTAGCCTGGGATTTGAATAATTACTCTTATTATGAGAATGACGGTGTAAGTGATACGATTCATCCGAGCCTGTGGCTTAACGGAAAAAGTTCCTATGTTTCCGGGGTATTTGAAGTGGTAAAGGATGCTATTTATCAGGTCAGAGGTCTTGATTTGTCTAATCTTACAATTATTAAGAGTGAGCATGGCTGGATCGTTCAAGATGTTATGACTACCGTTGAGACTTCAAGAAAGGCTCTTGAGCTTTTATCGGAAGCATTGCATGAGGATATCAGGTCTCATGTGACAGCAGTAATCATCAGTCATTCCCACTGGGATCATTTTGGCGGAATCAAGGGTGTAGTGGATGAGGAACGGGTAGGAGATCCAAAGGATGGGAAAGTACCTGTTTATGTGCTGGAAGGTTTTGATGATGAGTGTATTAAAGAATATATTTTTGCCGGAACGGCTATGGACCGCAGAAATGATTTTCAGTTTGCGCGTTTAGTGGAAACTGATGAAAAAGGCGTTGTGTCCGGTGGACTGGGCATTGATCATCCGAAGGGGACAGCTTCTTTTATAACGCCGACAAATCGTATTTCCACCAATGGAACTGTGCTGATTGACGGATTGGAAGTGGAATTTCAGTTGACACCGGGAACCGAAGCACCTGCTGAGATGAACAATTATTTTCCCAAATATAAAGCTCTATGGATCGCAGAAAATTGTTGCGGAACACTACATAATCTGTATCCGATTCGAGGCGCTCAGCTTCGTGACGCAAGCGGGTGGGCAAAATATATTCAGGAGGCATTTCTTCTGTTTGGCGAAAAGGCGGAAGTTGTATTTCAGTCTCATCACTGGCCCCATTTTAATACAGAAAAAAATCCCCATGCTGTTCGGGACTTTTTATTAAACAGTGCGGCAATCTATCGTTATATTCATGATCAGACGCTGCATTTAGCCAATAAAGGATTAACTGCAAAGCAGATTGCAAAGGAAATAAAGCTTCCTGATGCGCTTGCTAAAAATTGGTTTACCAGACCATATTATGGCACGATAGAGATTAATGCCAGAGCGGTTTTTACCAAATACTTAGGCTTTTATAATGCAGATCCGGTAGATTTGGACCCATTAACCGAGATAGAAGAGGCGAAGCTGTTCGTTAAATATGCTGGACCTATTGACAGAATATTAGAAAGGGCAGAAACTGAATTTGCCGAAGGAAACTACAGGAATACAGCATATGTTACCAGTAAAGTTGTTTATGCAGATCCGGATAATATAAAGGCAAGACAGCTCTGTGCAGATGCATTTGAACAGCTGGGATATCAGTCGGAATCCAGTATTTGGCGAAACGCATACTTGGAAGGCGCCCATGAGCTTAGAAATGGTCTTCCAAAGAGACAAAATGTAGGCGTGAAAAACAGGGATATGATGCTCAATATGTCCCCGTCCTACATATTGGAATATTTAGGAATTGCCGTTGACGGAATAAAAGCAGCGGATAAAGATTTAAAATTTAACGTTATTTTTATTGATTCGGTTACACAGGAAGCAGAACAAAAATTTTATGTTCATTTGTACCATGGAACCTTATTGTCTTATGCAGATTATCAATGCGGCGATTCTGATGTTACGGAAGTGAAAGCGACAAAACAGGTTATCTTCCAATTGAGTGAAAATAAATTTTCTGAGATAAAAAGCGAGATAGAAACCACAGATGAAACAGCATTGAAAGAATTGCAGGATGTGCTTGTGGATTTATCGCAAACAGGTAATTTTACAATTATAGAGCCATAATGAGAAGAAGTAAATGAAATCTATTATTGCGATTATAGTATTTTTTCTTGCTTATACGCTGCATTCAATTACGGGATTTGCCGGAAATGCATTGGCATTTCCGGTTATGTCCCTGCTGCTTGGAATGACGGATGCCAAGGTGGTCATGAATTGTGTGGCATGGTTTTCTGCCATATTCCTGTTTATAGAGAGCTTTAAGGATATAAACTGGAAAGAGTTTTTAAAAATGCTTTCCATTATGCTTCCGAGTACTATTTTGGGAATCTGGATCTGTGGCATTCTTTTATCCGAAGAAGTGCTGTTGATGATTTATGGAATCATTGTGATCGTGATCGCCTTAAAAAATATTTTTCTGAAAAAGACCATGAACCTTCCAACTGTGATATTATTCCTGGTTTTGGTTTTGGCAGGGCTGATTCAGGGGATGTTCCTTTCCGGAGGTGCAGTTATAGTTATTTATGCGGTTCAAAAACTGACGGACAGAAAAGAATTCAGGGCAACCATAAATATGATCTGGCTTGTGATATATACATATTCAATGATTGATATGGGAGTCCGGGGAAACTTTTCCGGTTATAATATTCGGCTTTCACTATTGACGATTCTTCCTGTTTTTTTATCGACATGGATTGGAAGTAAATTGGTTAAAAAGCTGGATAGGAAAAAATTTTTAAAAATAACGTATGTATTGTTGCTTGTTTTGGGTATCTCTCTTCTATCCAGATGTTTCATAGATCAGATATTAACGGTAAGTTGAAAGGTACTAGTTGACATCCATAACATAAAATAGAAATGAGTAAAAAATATAATTGGAACCGGGCGTAACGCTCGGTTTTTTTGCTTGTGTCACATAGTTTTTGCACCGAAATACCAAAGACAGGTAATTGATAAAGAATGGTGTAAATGCCAAGGGATATACTCTGACACAGTACATCAATGACATAAACCGTGAGAATGTAGAAGTATTAGCTGAGTATGGTGCAAGCGGCACGGTCCAGGCATATACCTACGGAAACGAAAGAATCAGCGTTGATAAACCGGATGAAACAAGCTATTATTTATATGATGGCCGGGATAGCGTGACCGGACTTGTGACAGAGAGCGGGAAATTGAGCAACAGTTACCGTTATGACCCATATGGGGATCTGATATCGGGCACAGCCAAACGGCACAAAAACGGCTGCTAAGGGTGTGGCAAATATTGTGAAAAAGCCTAGCAAAAATACCCGGCATTAAAGCAAATGGCAGCAGCGCATTGGAGATTATCATTATACATATGAACAATTGTGGAGTTTAATAAAATAATAACAGGAGGGAGACATATGGAAATCCATTTTCGGATAGTTGATGATTTAGAGTATTTAAAAACCGTTTCAAGAGATATGTTTGAGAGGGAGGAATGTGGAATTGAAGGTTTCTTTGAGTTCTGTTTTGGCAATCACAAAGCCTGCAAATAAAAAGTCAAGGCTAAATTTATGAAAATTGAAAATTTTAT